>NZRL01000208.1 GCA_002696205.1 Rhodospirillaceae bacterium
AATGGGTATAGCCGGGCGCCAGGACATCGCGGTGTTCCTTCGCCTTGGCGATCAGGACGGCACGCAGATCGAACACCGCCTTGGCGAAGCGGTCCGCCAAGTCACGCGCCCGCAGTCGGTCCATGGTGGCGTATAGGTCATTGCGGCTGCGCGCCGTATGGACCCGTCCGCCGATATCCGTGCCGGTGCGGGCGATCAATTCCGCCTCGTAGTTGAAATACGGATCCTCCAATGCCGGATCCAATGTGAAGGCCTCTTCGCCTTCGGCCTCGAGCGCGAGGATCGCCTGGGCCAGAGACCGAGCCACCCCCTCGGCCAGGATGCCGCGGTCCGCCAGCATCAGGACGTGCGCCTTGTTGATTCGCGTGATCAGGGGCAGGACCCGGCCAAATTCCCGGACAAGGTTCGGCGCCAGCATCGCCGACTGGATGACCGGGTCCAGGCCCTCTTCGAACATACCGCTGACTTTCGATTCCATCTTCGCCTCCCCGTCTTTGCGGAACCAATTCAGGGGTTATCGTTAGTCGCCGGTGCGGCGGCCGGAAAGGGCCATTCAAGGAGGCGCCGGAGAGCCAACTCCCTCGTAGGACGCTGGTTTTCGGACGGTTAGAGGTCTTTGCGAACCATGGAAAAAACAGCAGCACGGAGTGCTTGTCATCGGCGGAACCCTATACTATTGTCCGCCCCTCTTCACCACCCGGATGCCGCCGTAGCTCAGGGGTAGAGCACTCCCTTGGTAAGGGAGAGGTCGAGTGTTCAATTCACTCCGGCGGCACCATCCGCTTTCGTTCGAAGCGGGCAGGAAGGGTGAAGCTTTCCGATAAATGATCCCACGGCGCGACCCGACCGGCTGCAGAACGCCTGCAGGCGGCGCTTTCCCGTTGCGGCTAATATTCGGATAATATAAATTGTTCGCCAGATGTGTAATTTAGATCAGAACCCCAACGCGACCGTGTAGGTCAATTTTCAAGGTTCGTGAACGCAGTTGCACAACTTTTGTTGAGAATCACTATCATCAGGCGTACTCTTCAGCCGGACGATGGGGAAATCGACATTGTTTGCGTCAGCAGCGAATCAACAAGGTTCGCGTCGATAAGAAATCCAGGGAGGGCGTCCGGTCCACAATGCGATTGACCGATGTCGGTCAATCGATCTGGAAGGTTAGAAGCCGCCATGAACGAAGAAGACATTCTCGAAGGTGCCCGCGAAGCGGCCCAGTTCCTTAAAGCCCTGGCCAACGAAAACCGCCTGTTGATCCTCTGCATGCTGGGGGACGGCGAGAAATCGGTGACCGAACTGGAACAGGCGCTGGACCTTCGCCAGCCGACCCTGTCGCAGCAATTGGCGCGGCTCCGCGCCGACGACCTTGTGACCACCCGGCGCGAAGGCAAGATCATCTATTACAGCCTGGCCAGCAACGAGGCCGGAAAGACGTTGGAGCTCATGCACGGACTGTTCTGTTCGGAAGAAGCGATCGAGCGCCGCCGCCTGATCAAGGCCAACGCACGCTCTGCCGCCTGACGCTTTCACTCGGCATCCGCATAAAAAAAGCCCCCGGACGGCGGACCGCCCGGGGGTTTCGTACGTCTGGGAGACGTCAATCGGGCTTCGGGTCTATTCCCCCGATGCCTCTTTGATATAGGCGATCAGGTCTTCGATCTCTTTTTCCTTGCGCAGACCGGCGAAGGCCATGCGCGTCCGGCCCTTGTCGGCGCCGATCTTGTCCTTCACGAAATCCTTCGGCTTGGCGACGAAGGCCGCCAGGTTTTCGTCGGTCCACTTCAGGCCCTGGTCCTTGGCGGCCTGAAACGCATTGGAGTATTTGAAGCCGTCGACGGTGCCCGCCGTACGGCCCATGACGCCTTGCAGGCTCGGGCCGATCTTGTTCTTGGCCTTATCGACGTTGTGGCAGGCCATGCACTTCCGGAAGACCTTTTTTCCGGCCTCCGGGTCGCCCGCCGGGGCGGCGGCGACCTGGGCAGCGGCCGGAGCGGCATCGGCGGCAGGCGCGGATGCCTCGGCGGCCTTGGCAGCGGCTTTCGCCTTGGCCCCACCCTTGTCCGGCGTGACGTCGATGATCTTGGCCCGGCCGATGACCTTCACCTCGGGCTTGCAATCCTTCATGCACAGGTCCGCGACCTTGACCGGTTGGGCGTCGGGGCGCGGATCTTCGAAGAACTTGTCGCCGTTGGGCATCTCCACCTTGCCGATGGTCGATGCATCGAGCACGAAGTCGCTGTCGATCACGTCGTTCATGTTCAGAAGGAACGCGGTCAGGGCATAAACCTCGTCGTCGGTCAGGGTCTGCGCCTCGCCGAAGGGCATGGCGCGCTTGATGTAATCGAACACGGTCGAAGCATAGGGCCAGTAGCTGCCGATGGTCTTCTCCGGGCGCTGATCCTTCAGCGTGTCGTGACCACCGACCAGCACCGGATAACGGCCCCGGGCTTCGCCGAAGTCGCCGTGGCAGGCGGCGCATTTCTCAATGTAGATCGGCTCGCCCTTGGCCGCCGTGCCGGACCCCGCGGGTGCTCCCGCGCCGTCGGGGCGCACGTCGATGTCCCAGGCCTTGATCTGTTCCGGCGTGGCGATCTTGCCCAGCGCCGGGAACATGCGTTCACCCGCCTGCGCGCCCGAGGCGGCGAAGACGAGAACGGCGGCGGCACCCGCCGCGATGGTCAAACGTTTCATCGGATTACGCCAGACGGACATTTTCCACCTCCCCGGTCGGATTGATTCGCCAGGTTTGGATGGCGTTGTTGTGATAGATCGAATTGACGCCGCGCACGGCCTGAAGGGCCGCCATCTCCGGCTGCACATAGCCGGTCTCGTCGATGGCGCGGCTTTGCAGGTAGGCCGGATCGCCGTTCCATTCCCAACCGTCCAGATAGAACCGGGTCAGGCATTTGGACATGATCGGCTCTTCCAGGCGCGCCTGATGCCAATTGCGCCCGCCGTCGACGGTAACGTCGACCCGCGCGATCTTGCCGCGCCCGGACCAGGCCAGGCCCTTGATGACCTGCGGGCCCTTCTGCTTGCACGGCAATTCCGGGCAGGGGCTGGTGATGACGGACTTGGCGTCCATTTCCCAGGTGAAGCGCCGGGCCCGGCCGTCGGGCATCAGGTCGGTGTATTTCGAGGTTTCCTCGCGCGCCATGTAGGCGCCGTCGCCGACTTCGATGCGGCGAATCCATTTGACCCACATGTTGCCTTCGAAGCCCGGCACGACCAGGCGGGCGGGATAACCCTGTTCGGTGCGCAAACGCTCGCCGTTCATGGAATAGGCGATCATGCAGTCGTCCAATGCCTTGTCCAGCGGCAGGGTGCGGTTCATGCCCGCCGAATCGCCGCCTTCGACCATCAGCCATTTGGCCTTCGGCTTGACGCCCGCTTCTTCCAGGAGACGGCGAAGCGAAACCCCCGTGTACTGCACGCAATGGACCATGCCGTGGGTGAACTGAACGCCGTTCAGTTGCGCGCCGCGCCATTCCATGCCGCCGTTTGCCGCGCACTCCAGGAAATGAAAGCGGCTTTCCGGCGGAAAGCGCTTGAGGTCGTCCAGGGTGAAGACCAGCGGCCGGTCGACCATGCCGTTGATCATCAGACGATAGTCCTGCGGCACGACCTCTGCGGCGCCGCCGTGATGGCGTTCGAAGCACAGCCCGTTCGGCGTGACGATGCCGTCCAGCGCATAAAGCGGCGTGAAGTTGATGGAGCTTTCCGGTGTCGCGGTCAGCCATTCCACATAACGGCGGATTACCGTCTTTTCGTACTTGGACGGCATGCCGTAAGGAAAGGCATCGACACCCGGGCCGAGCACCTGCGACCATTCGGCCACATTGGGCGGCAGATTGGCCGGATCCGCCATCGCGCGGCCCGGCGCCATCAGGCCGGCGGCGGCGGCCCCGCCGGCGGCACCCAGACCGGCCAGCAAGGCACGGCGGCGACCGGGATCGATGGCGTTCAGATCGCTCGCCAAATCGGCGGGCAGATCGCGTTTATCTGATGAGGAAGGGGTAGCTTGGATGCTTCCGCTCTGGGCGGGAGACGTTGTCTTTTTCATTTAAGCGCGCTCCAACGAACATGGGGCGGCCCCGCCCGAAACCGTAAGGATGCCGGACAGCGTCACCGAATATCATTTTCAGGAATAATATTATATTTTTTGTGAATATGTTGTCCAGGAAGAGTCACGCGATTTCGGCGGAAAAAGGCAACTTTTTCGCTACCCTTCCCTACGCGGTCACCAATTTTCGGGCGATTTTCCGGAACTCTTCAAATCCTTGATCCGTTCGCGCAGGTAGGGGCCGAATTTCTGCTGCTCATAGGCCTTTTCCTGAACGAACCGGTACATGGACATGAAATGGAACGGCTTCATGTAGCCGGGCATGCGGGCGATTTCGGCTTCCTTTCCGGACACGCCCTTGGTCAGTTTGTCCGCCGTCGGGAAGAAGACCGTCGTCGGCGTGAAACGAACCCCCCATTTCTGGGCCAGTTTCTTTTCCGGCAATTCCTCGCCGTCGAAATCGGTGACCATGCGCGCGCCGATGATGTTCAGTTGCAGGACGTTGAAGTTCGTCTTCACGAAGTCGCTGATGTCGGAGCGGGCGAAATTGACCTCGTGCATCTCGCGGCAATAAGGACAGCCTTCAAGCGAGAAAATGACCGCGAAACGCTTGCCCGCGTCGGCGGCTTCCTGCAGGTCTTCGTTCAAGATCAGAAACGAATTTATGAACCAGGGCTCGGTCATCAGACCGTCCGGCCCGATGATCGCCGCCTCGGCCGCACTGCTCGCCAAGGACAGGCCCGAGGCCGCCGCGGCGCCCAAGGCACCGGCCGCCAGGCCGTTGAATTTCCGCCGGGTAATCAAGGTCATGCTTCCTCTGTTTATCTCTTCGAACGTCCGTAAAGACATTCGTTTATTTGAATGTATATTGACCGCAGCGGGCCCGTTCTGGCAAGACGCTTAACGTGGAGGACCAAGACCGTGGCTGCAAGATTTCCCTATTTCGCCGTTTTCGCGGCGGCTGTTCTGCTATTCACCCGCCCTGCCCTGGCCGACGAGGCCCAGGCTTTCGACGATTTGGTGACCGAGGCCCAGGCCGGATACCGCGCCGCCATGTTCTATGCCCGCACGGGCAACCCTGCCCTGGCGGGGATCGAACTGGGCCAGGCACAGGCCGTCTGGGATGAAATCGTCTCGACCTACGGCGGCAAGCCGCCCGGCCCTTACGCCAAGGACGGCCGCTGGGCCGACGACCTGAAGGCAATCCTGAGCCATGTGTCCAAGGGCATGGACCTGCTGGACGCGGAAAAGGCCAAGGCCGCCCGCACCGAACTGGCTCCTGTGCGCGACCTGATCTACGGCCTGCGCGACCGGGCCGGGCGCAAGGGCTACGAGGAATGCGTGACCGACCTCAACCGCCAGATGGAAGTCATCTTCAAATGGCGCCACGCGGCCCCCGATTTCGACATTCCCGGAACGGCGGATGAGGTCACCCGGGAATCGATGAAGTACCGGGACATCCTGCGCCGCTGCCGCGCCCTCGCCCCCGAGGCGAAAAAGAAAGCCGCCGATTTTCAGCGCATCTTCGACGGCGCCGACGACTCGATTTCGTCCATGTCGGGTGCGGTCGAGCGGAAAAGCCCGCTCGGCGTGGTCAACATTCTGCGCGAACTGCGGTCCTTCGACCGCATTCTCTATTTCAAGCTGGGTTAGCCGACTTTCCCGAGGGCTGGGAAGGTATCCAGCATCCAGTTGGAAATCGCCGGAATGCTGCCGGTGACGAACAGGATGCCGGTGATGACCAGGAACAGACCCATGATCTTTTCGACCGTGCCGATGTGCCGGCGGAACCGTTTCATGAAGCCAAGGAACGGGCCGACGGCGAAGGCGGCGGCCAGGAACGGCAGGCCGATCCCCGCCGAATAGATGCCGAGCAGTCCAGCCCCCGACCAGGGCCCGTCGCCCGAGGCCGCCATCATCAAGATCGAAGCCAGAACCGGCCCGACGCAAGGCGTCCAACCGAAGGCGAAGGCGAGACCGACCAGATAGGCGCCGGGCACGCCGACCGGATTCTTCGGGCCTTCGAACCGCGCATCGCGCTGCAAGAACCCGATGCGGAACACGCCCAGGAACTGCAGGCCCAGGATGATGATGATGCCGCCCGCGATCTTGGACAGGATCGGATGGTATTCGGCGATCAATTGGCCGACGGCCGAGGCCGTGGCCCCCATGCCGACAAAGACCGTGGAAAATCCGAGTACGAAGGCCAGTGCCGTCCAGCGCACACGGGCAAGGGCGGTGGCGTCCGCATCCTCGCCTTCCAGCGCCTGGAACGTGGTGCCGGCCAGGAAGCACAGGTAGGGCGGCACCAGCGGCAGCACGCAGGGAGAAAGGAAACTCAGCAGGCCCGCCAGAAAGGCGCCACCGTAGGAAACGTCCATGGCCGTCGCTCGGTCTTCTTCGTCTGTCGCGGACTTGGGTGATCGGCGCGCGTTTAAGCGCCGATCACCTTCACCGTGTCGTTGTCGGGAACCTTCACGACCTTTTCGCGTTCGATGTACTGCGCGACCAGATCATAGGCGGCCGGGCCTTCCGTGCCCTCGTTGACCGAGGCCCAACCGGCGACCACGTAACTCTTGGCCGGGTCGATCGGCTTGCCGTCCTTCAACGAGGTCATGTTGGAAATGCGCGAGCCGATCTTCTGGTTGATGTCGATGGTGTAGGACATGCCGCCGACACGCACCATATCGCCGCCCTGCTGATAGTAAGGGTCAGTGTTGAACAGGTTGTCGGCGACGTCTTCCAGGATGACCTTGAGGAACTCGCCCGTCATCTCGTTGCNGTAGACGTTGGGATAGGTGATCGAGGTGTGGTGATGCACGTCGTCGACCGTGATTGCCTGCCCCGGCAGCAACGAAGCCCCCCAGCGGAAGCCCGGCGACATGGCAATCTCGGCATCCCGTTCCTGCAACAGCGCCTGACAGATGACATCGTCGAAGGTGCCGTTAAAATTGCCGCGGCGATACAGAAGGTCTTCCGTATGGCCCAGTTCGCGGCTGATTTCGGCCTCGTGGGGTTTGCGGATCTTGTCGACCAGGGCGGTCATTTCCTTGTCCGGTTCGATCACGTCGGAGAACACGGGGATCAGGCGGAAGCTGTAATCCTTGACCTTCTTGCCATCGACCTGAAGGTCCAGGCGCGACACGAACTTTCCGTGGGAACCGGAAGCGATCAGCAAGGTGTTGTTGACCTTCACCGGCGCCGGCAAGGCATCGTGAGTATGGCCGGTCAGGATCACGTCGATGCCGTCGACCCGCGAGGCCAGCTTGCGGTCGACGTCGAAGCCGTTGTGCGACAGCAGGACGATCAGGTCCGCCCCCGCCGCCTGGGCGTCGGCGACGCGCTTCTTCATGTTGTCTTCGTTAATGCCGAACGACCAGTTGGGCATCATGTAGCGCGGGTTGGCGATCGGCGTATAGGGGAAGGCCTGGNCGATGACGGCGACCTTGATGCCNCCGCGTTCGAAATAGCTGATCGCCTCGAACACGTCCTCTTCCCATTCCGTGTCGCGCACGTTGGAGCAAAGGAACGGGAATTCCAGCATCTCCTGCAATTCCTTCACCCGGTCGGTGCCGTAGGTGAATTCCCAGTGGGCGGTCATGGCGTCCAGGCCCAGCGCGTTCTGAACCGCGACCATGTCGGCGCCCGAGGATTTGAGCGAGGTGTAGGATCCTTGCCAGGTGTCGCCGCCGTCCAGCACCAGGGTGTTGTCCGGGCGTTCGGCGCGGATCGCCTTGATCAAAGTCGCCATGCGGTCGACGCCGCCGACCTTGCCGTAGGTCTTGGCCAGCGCCGTGAAGTCCTGATCGGTCAGGGCATAGGCNTNNGGCGTNTCNGGGCCGATNCCGTANTTGNNNAGGAANTCCTTGCCGGTGATATGNGGCGGCAGGCCNNNGACCTCGCCGACNCCNANNTTGACCGTCGGTTCGCGGAAATAGATCGGCACCAATTGGGCGTGCATATCCGTGAAATGCACCAGGGTGACCTGGCCCTTGGCATCGAACTGCAACAGGTCCTGCTGCATGATCTTCTGCTTGGCCATGGCGGACCGGAAATTCAGGGCCGTTGCGGGCAGGGCCGCCGCCGCGGCGGCCAGATGGAAAAATTCACGCCGACTTAACACGTTGATCTCCGCTGATGGCCGGTCCCCACTACCGGCGGGTCGTCGAAAAAGAAAACGTCCGGAGGATCGGCTGGGGGCCGTTCCTCCGGACGCTCATTCAAATGCGATCAGTTCCGGACCGCCGGCGTTTCCACCGGCAGGCCGCGGCCCCGCCACATGACGTAGAGTTCGAGAGCCAGATATTCGTCGCTCCCATAACCGTAGGGCTTGGACCGCACCTGCTTGTTGCAGCCGCGGAACCGGCGATGCAGCGAGCCGACGCCGCTCCACTTCAGGCGGTAGACGGGGAACCCGTTGCCCTGGCCCTGCGACAGGATGTTGGCGCGAAGCTGGCCGCCTTCGAAGTCTTCGTGGCAATGCTTGCAGGCGAGGTCGAGCTGACCGCGGCGCTGCTCATAGAACGCTTTGCCTTTTTCGAAGAAGGGGGCGTATTCGCCATCGACCTTGACGTTCATCGGCATGCCCAGCGATTGGTTCCGCACGAAGACGGTCATACCCAGAAGTTCCTTGGATTCGTACTTCCAAGGCTTGGCCTTCATGTTGTCCGTGCGGCAGCGGTTGATGCGCTGCTCCAGGTTTTCCAGGTTCTTCTTCTCGGCAACGTACTTGGGATAGCTGACGGCCACCCCTTTCATCGTTTCCGGGCCGTTGTGGCAGGACGCGCAGGCCTTGCCCGCCTCGCCTTCGGTCTTTTCCCACAGCTCTTCGCCGATTTCGGCCCAGAGCATGCCCGGGTTCTGGAAGTTATCATCCTGCATGGCCCGGGTTTCCGGCGCCGCGAAGGTATAGCCGGAGCGCCGGTCCTCGACCTGATACTGCCCCCACTTCTTATCGGCGGCGAAGGCCTTGCCCGCGAAGCACGCGGTCAAGGCCAGGCAACCGGCGAGGATGAGTTTGCTTGGTGTCTTTCCCATGAATCGGTCCCTTTTTCAGATCTCCTGATTATCGTTTTTCGTTGGTTCAGGAGACGGTCATCTTTGCCTTTTTCACGTATTCGGCGCCGCCGTCCTCGATCCACTTGAATTCGAACTCGCCGGTTTTTTCGGCGCGCATGTGGAACGCGAGATACGGGTTGGCGGAAATCGCCGGATGCCAGTCGGAGGCAAACACGAGATCGCCTTCGAATTTGCATTCGAAGCGGTTGATGATCTTGCGCGGAATCTTGTTACCGTCCTTGCCCTTGCGCTGACCGGTTTCCATCTTGTGTTCGATCAACGATTTGATTTCCACGACTTCGCCGGCCTTGGCTTTGCGCGGGATGCGGACGCGGGGTTTGATGTTAGCCATTTTCTATTCTCCCTATTTCCGTCAGCCGCCGCAGCCGCCGATGGTGACCTTGACCTGCTGCTTGGCCATGTAGACCTTGCCGTTGCTCATTTCGGCGACGACCACCACGTTCTGGGTGCCGGCCATGCGCATGCGGGTGGAGGCGCGCGCCATACCCGATTGCGGCGTGAAGTAGAAGCTGGCGACCTCAGGCGACGGGTTGCCTTCGGCGAACAGGTGGACGGTCTTCACATAATCGTCCTTGGACATCGGGCTTTCGACCTCGAAGGCGACGGGAACGGTGTTGCCGTTCTCGGCGATCTGCGGCAGATCCATCTTGATCTTGCCCTCTTCGGGCGTGCCCTTGACCAATTTCTTGATCGCCGCGTCGACGGCGGCGGCATCGGCGTGGGCACCCGGCGCCAGGAAGCCCGCGGCCACCAGCGTCAGAGCAAAGGCCGAAGCGCCTTTGAGAGCCTGACGCCGCGAGAGAGTAAGTTGCGTTTCAGTCATCGTCACTGTGTCCTTGTTGAATGTATCCGAGTGAACGGCATCGGCACGGCCTGCGTCGGCGGCAATCGCCGACACGGGACGCGATCCGCGGCCGCTATTCTTCTTTGAGGGTCCCGAGGTAGGCGACCAGGTCCTCGACCTGCTGCGCCGTCAGGATCGTCTTGTCTTTGAACTTGTCCATCACCCGGTGCAGACCGTCCTTACGGAAGTAGGCCGGCATCTGGGTCTCCGGGTTGATCGCTTTCGGATTCGCGACGCGAAGACGAAGCTCCGCGATGGAATACCGCGACGCGACGCCGTCCAGCGGCGGCGCGACTTCCCCATGGAACGGCTGTTCCTTCATCGCCTGAAGGCTATGGCAGGCCAGGCAGTTGCCGAGCTTGCGGTTCGAGAAGACCTTCTTCCCCGTGGCCGGGTCACCGGCCTGATCGGTCAGCGGCTTGGCCATTTCGGTCATGGCCGCGAGTTCGACCGGCTCACCGGCCTGCGCCGGGCCGGAGAACGTGGCTGTCAGCGCCATGGAGGCACCAAAGACCATGGCCGCCACGATTGGTGTCGTCATTTTCATGGACATTCCTATTCCCCAACGTTGTCGCCGGTTCGGAGAGCTGTTGACCACCCCACCGATCACGGCTGTTTGCTTTGCTACGGGCTTTTACGCCTTCTTCCGTGTGACAATCATATTCACAAATATATATATATCAAGAATGAATATGATATCGCTGGAAGCACCCCCGCCCGTATTCAGGAGCCGTTACATTGTGCCTTAAGTTTCTTCAATTCGACACCCAGAAGGCTCCAAAAAAAATCCTCGCCCGGATATCCGGTCAGGCGGCCGATCTCTCGGCCGTCTTCGACAAGGACGAACGTCGGGGTGTAGAGGACGCCTTTGATGAAGGTGAGATCACCCGGACGCGGGTCGTGGACATCGACCCGGCGGAGCGGCGCGCATCGGGCTTCCGACGTATTGCCATAGACCACGCCGACCTCGGCGTCGAATTTTTCGCACCACGTACAGGTCACGCTTTCGAACATGATCAATTCCGCCGCCCGGGCCGCCTGCGAGACCACCGCCATGGCAATGACCATCCCCGAGACCAAGAGGGCCGCCCGGCCCGCAAGACGACAGCGGATATTTTCACCCCGGCACAAGCGGGCGCGGATTTTACGAATGGGAGATGTGCTTTTCATGGCTGGGGAATAGAGCCATGATGCGCCTCCCCGCGCAAGCGAATGCCGCAGATGCCCGACCGACTCTAAGCTGCAAGGACGCACGAAGATGAAACGAGCCTGGACCCGGCGCCAAGCCATCAGCCTGATCACCGGCGCATCGGCCACGACCCTGTCCGGCCTGATCCGTCCCCGTAAAGCGAACGCCAGAGGGGCGAAGGTTGTCGTCGTCGGCGGCGGATTCGGCGGCAGCGCCACCGCCCGCGCGATCAAATACCTCGCCCCCGGGATCGAGGTTTTCCTGATCGCCGCCGACGCGGCCTTTGTCTGCTGTCCCGGCAGCAACAAGGTCATCGGCGGATTCGGCCGGATCGAGGATCAGACCGTCGGATACGGCGCCATCGCCAAGGCCGGGGTCAAAGTGATCGCCGGGCGGGCCGAGACCGTGGACGCGGATGCCCGCCGGGTAACGCTCGCCGACGGCACGGTGCTGCCGTACGACAAGCTGGTTCTGTCGCCGGGCATCGGATTCCATTGGGACGAGGTCGAGGGCGTCTCCGCCGCGACAGCGGAAGAAATCCCCCATTCCTGGCAGGCCGGGCCGCAGACCACGCTGCTGCGCCGCCAATTGGAAGCCATGCCCGATGGCGGCACCTTCGCCCTGGTCGCGCCCGTCGGGCCGCTCCGCTGTCCGCCCGCCGTGGGCGAGCGGGTCAGCCTGGTTGCCCATTATCTGAAAACCACCAAACCGAAATCCAAGATCGTCGTGTTCGACGCCAAATCCAAATTCGCCCTGCAGGATTTGTTCGAGGAAGCCTGGGAAGAGTTGTATCCCGGCATGATCGAATACCGGCTGGCCGAGACGGACGGCATCGTTCGCGCCATCGATCCGGAAACCCGGACGGTATCGACCGATTTCGACGACATCCCCGCCGACGTCATCAACTTCATCCCGCGCCAGCACGCCGCCGACATCACCGACAGTGCCGGCGCCATGGACGAAACCGGCTGGTGCCCGGTCGACCCGGCGACGTTCGCTTCGACCCGGGTGCCGCATGTCCACGTCATCGGCGACGCGGCCTTCGCCCCGCCCCTGCCCAAGGCCGCTGCGACAGCCGTCAGCGTCGCCGAGACCTGCGCCCAGGCGATCATCCGCGACCTGACCCAGGGTGCCGTTCCCGATACGCGGTGGCATGCGGGCTGTTTCTCGCTCGCCGCCCCGTCGCACGGGTTCGAGGCAAGTACCGATTTCTACAACAAGGACGGCCACGTCGCCGTCGACGAGGCGACCATGAACCGCAGCCCGCTGGGCGCTTCCGGCGAAGACAGGGCCGCGGACGCGGAAAAGGCCGAACTCTGGCTGACCGGGATCATGGGCAAGGTCTGGGGCTGAGCCGCCCCCGCTGTTTTTGCCCCAGTAAAACGCGCGACGGCAGCCGCCCAGAGCGCCCTTACATATATAATTTATTGAATATGAGTCATTTGTGTGGAAAGCTTCTATTGTCGCGTTCCACAATAAGGTTCAGCGATAAACTACATAAAATCAGGAGGAAATAATGAAGTTTCTGACCAGCATTACGGCGGCCGTGCTCGCCATGGGGGTTCTTCTGGCGGGAGCGACCAATGCGACGGCCAACGAACGCTACGGCAAGCAGAAAGTCGTCTATCACATCAATTACCCGGGCGGCGAAGCCGACAAGAAATACCGGGGCGCGCTGCGCAATATTCAAAATCACATCAACGCCGTCGGCGCCGAGAACATGGAGGTCAAAGTCATCCTCCACGGCAACGGCCTGGGCCTCCTCAAGGACGCCAAGACCAACGACAAGCTGAAGGGCCAGGTCGTCAGCCTGAAAGCCCAGAACGTCAAATTCAACGTCTGCAACAACACCATCAAGGGCCGAAAAATCGACTACGAAAAAGATCTTCTGGAAGTCTTCCCGGAAGACATCATTCCGTCGGGCGTGGCCGAACTTTCCCGCCTGCAGCAGGAAGGCTACACCTACATCAAGCCTTGATCACGCAGTCGCCTTTATGAAGTTTCCGAACGGGGCCGCTCCCATTGGGCGGCCCCTTTTTCGTCTTTCGCCGGCGGGTCGCCGATCACATATCCGGCGCATGCAGCAGGCGCGACAACAGCCGTTCAACCGGCGCCAGATCGTCGGTCAGGACCGGCGCCTCCGCGGCTTCCACACGCGCGGCCAAAGCGTCGGCGGGCCAACGATGCCAGGACCGGCCGAGGCCGCGCACCGATTCCAAACGCCCCACCGGCGTCGCCCGCGCCGCCGCCAGGACGATGAACGTCACCCGTCCGGCGTCGATCATCTCGTCCTCGGTCTTCCAGACCTCGACCACCGGGAAATCTTCCCGCAACGTCCGCACCAGGGCGAACAGGAACCGGGGGTCGACGCCCAGATCGACCACGTTCAAGGCATAGATTCCATCGGGCGTCAGCCGCGCCGCGAGCTCGCGGTGGAATTCCCGCGTCACCAGATGGGCGGGCACGGCAATGTCGTGGAATGCATCGCCGAAGATCACGTCGAACTTCGCCGCGCCGGCCGGCATGGCCTGCAACGCCACGCGGGCGTCGTCGTGAATGATGGTCAGACCCGGCGCCGCCGGATCGAACCACATGACCTCGGCGGCAACGCGGGTCACTTCCGGGTCAAGTTCGGCGACCGTCATCACCATCTCGGGATACCGCGCGGCCCAGGCCCGGGGCAGGGTATAGCCGCCGCCGCCGATGAAGAACGCGCGCTCGGGCGGCCGTTCGGCAAAGCGCAGACCCGTGACCTCGTCGACGAAATGAACATAAGGGCTGACCAGCATCGTCGGATCGTCCCGGTCGTTGATCGAGTGAACCAGGTGGTCGAGCACCATCAGGCGGCTGGCCCGCCCGCTCATCTTCGAGAAGTCGTCGTAGCGGATGCAGAAATAATTGCTTTCGACTTGGCAGGGCGACCGAAATGCCTGGGCCGTCGCACCCCAGACGCCGAGCCCCGCCGCCGGCATCGCGAGTAGCACCGTCAGCAAGAACCCCCGCCGCCCCCAGGCCGCGAAACCGATCGCCAGGACGGCATAGAGCCCAGCGACGGCCAGGACCGTTCCCGTCGCACCGACCCAGGAAATGAACAGATATCCGGCGGCCAGCGTCCCCAGGATGCTGCCCGCCGCGCCGGCCGCGAACATCCGGCCGAGAACCCGGCCCGCACCATCGGGCGCGGCGTCGATGGCCAGCTTGGTGACGATCGGCGAGACCACGCCGACGAACAGCGACGGCGCAAAGAACAGCACACCCGTCAGGATCACCACCGCCCAAACGGCATCCATGCCGCCGCCCAACAGCGGCCCCGCGATCACACGCAGCAACGGCAGCGACGCCAAGGTCGAGACGGTCGCGGCGGCCAGGGCCACCGCCGTCCGGCGGACGCCCTGCGCGTGATCGACACCGGGCCCGGCCAAGCGTCCGCCCAGCCAATGCCCCGCCGACAGGCCCGCCAGCACGACGGCGATGATCGCCGTCCAGGTATAAAGCGACATCCCGACGTAGGGCGCGATCAGACGCGCCGCCACAATTTCCAGAACCAGTGCCCCGGCGGAGGTCAAAAACACGACGGCGGTGAAGGCGAATGCGGTCATTTCTCCCCCTTATGCGGGCGTCACCCGATAGCATTGCCGGAACGGCCGCCCGGCTTCCGGCGGTTGTAGCATGATACGGCAAGGGGAAAAGCCCGGTTTTCCAGGGCCTTGAGGCAAAACCTATTTTACAGTTTTTGTGTGAAATATATTTAAATCACATATATTTTTGTGAATATAATTATTGAAACCCCCACAAATGGTGTTTAAATTCGACAAAACATCGGATGCGGCCCCAAGCGCGCGCCGCGCCGGATATCGGCGGAACCGCTTCCGCCGACGCCAATCGAACATTCGACCAAGATTTCGACACCCAGGACCGAAACACATGGACTCTTTCGAACCCAGATTTCTGCTTCTCGCCGGCGCGCTCGGCATCGGCTTTCTGTACGGCACGATCGCGCGGGCCTCGGGGTTCTGTCTGCGTTCGGCGGTGATCGAGGTGATCGACCGCCGCCCGGCGCGTCAGGCCGCGGCATGGGCGGTCGCCCTGCCCGTCGCCGTCCTGAGCACGCAGGTTCTGGGCTATCTGGGGATCATCGACCTCTCCAACACCATGTACCTGACACCCACCGTCATGTGGCTGTCGCTGATCGTCGGCGGTTTGCTGTTCGGCTTCGGCATGGTCATCACGCGGGGCTGCGGCGGACGGCATCTGGTCCTGGCCGCCGGCGGCAACCTGCGGTCCTGGGTGGTCATCACCGTGTTGGGCCTGACCGCCTATATGACCCTTCGCGGGATTTTGGCCCTGCCGCGGACCTGGATCGAAAGTGCGGGCAGCGTCTCGCTGGGTGAGACCGCGCAATCCATTCCGCTGCTGCTGACCGATGAAGCAGGCGCCGCCACAGCCGCCCTGGTGATCGCCGGTTTGATGGTCCTGACGGGCGGCTTCGCCGCTTGGCGCCTCGCCCGGCGGCCGGGTGCCCTGGGCGGTATCGCCGCCGGTCTCGCCGTCGGCCTGCTGATCCCGGCGTCCTGGTACGTCACCGGCGTGCTCGGCTTCGACGAGTTCGAACCGGCCCCCATGGTCAGCCTGACCTTCACCGCCCCCATGGGTAACGCCCTGCAGTTCCTGATGACCTATACGGGATCCGCCGCCGATTTCGGCATCACCGCCGTCGCCGGTGTGCTGGCCGGGGCCTTTGCCTGGGCCGTGGCCAGCCGGTCGCTCAAGGCCGAAGGCTTTGACACTCCCGGTCATCTCGCGCGTTATGCGCTCGGCGGCGCCTTGATGGGCTTCGGCGGCGTGCTGGCCCTGGGCTGCACCGTCGGCGCCGGCCTCACGGGCATGAGCACGCTGTCGCTCGGCAGCCTGATCGCCCTGGCCTCCATCGTGTCGGGCGGCGCCATCGGCCATTTCGTGAAGACCCGCGTGGTCGGCGGCCGTTCGCCCGCAATCGTTCCCGCCGAATAGGCGGGGCGGGCCACAACGACGGCGGCGGGGTCAGTCCTCCCGCGACGTTTCCGGCAGCATCAGCCCGGCCAGCACCGCGACCACGCCGCAAACAATCAGAACACTCAACCCCGATTGATAGGCCGCGGCGTCGTAGACCCGCGCACCGCCCGCCATGGCGCCCTGCCAATGGCGGTCGAGGACCCAGCCGACCAACGGTTGCAGGCTGGCCGCCCCGACCATGATGCCGGTGTTGACGATCCCGGCGGACAATCCTTCCTGACCGCCCGCGAACCGGTCATGGGCCGTCGCGAAAATCAGCATGATTCCCCCCGTCCCCAGCCCCTGCAGAAACAGCAGGACGTAGATCGCCGCCGCCGGAAGGTCCGGCGTCAACAGCAGCACGGCAAAGGTCGTGACCGACATCACCATGGCGCCGACGAAGGGTGGCTTGCGCCGTCCCAGGCGGTCGGAAACCCAGCCGATCAGGGGCGAGCCGATGCCCCATCCCAATGCGTTGACGGACAGCAACAAGGCCGCGTCGGCACGGGAAAAGCCTTGGACCTGGGTCAGCCAGGGCACCGCCCATAGCCCGCCGAAGGCCAACATGATCGCCATGGTGCTGGCGCCGCCCAGGGTCAAAACCCAGATATCCCGGCGGCGAAGGACCGATTTGATATTGGCGGCCATGCCGTGGGGCCGTTCGGCCCGCGGTTTCGGTCGCGGCAGGCGCAACACCATCCAGGTCCCGGCGGTCAACGTCAGGCCGACCAGCATTGCCGTGTACATGGACGACCGCCAGCCGAACGCCTCGACCCCCCAGGCCAGCGGCACCTGACCCAGCATGGCACCGGCCACGCCGAACGACATCACCAGCCCGCCAAGCAACGCCAACCGGTCACGGGGGCACCAGACGGCGGCGAGGTTCAGGGCGATGACGAAGGTCGGCCCGGCGCCCAACCCGATAAGCAACCGCCCAACGAAGGACTCGACGATGCCGTCGGCCATCGAGAACACCAGGGCGCCGATGGTACAAAGCAACGCCGATGCGGCCATGATCCGACGCGAACCGTAGGCGTCGACGATCAGGCCCGCCGGGATCTGCGTGATCGCGTAGGTATAGAAATAGACTCCCGCCAGATTGCCGATGACCGCCCCGCCGACCTGGAATTCGCCCATCAAGGTATCGACCATGACGCCGGGTGCCACACGATGGAACCAGCCGTAACCGAACAGGCAGGCCCCCAACCCCCAAACGAACCAGGGCAGAAAGCGCGGCATGGGGCGCGGGTCGGGGGCGGAAGGTTGGGGCAAGAGGTCGGATTCCGGCGGCGCTTCGTTGGATTGGCGGGGAACGGCGACGGCCTCTTGGACCGGGACCGCAATTCCTGTTAGATCAATCCTACACCCGCAAGACATTCAGGGAGAAACAGGCAAATGAGATACCTGCATACAATGGTGCGGATATCGGACGTGGACGCCAGCTTGCGCTTCTACTGCGACCTTCTGGGTCTCAAGGAAGTCCGCCGGTCGGACCGGCCCGAGCACGGATACATGCTGATTTTCGTCGCCGCCGACGACAATCCGGATTCGCAGATCGAGCTGACCTACAACTACGATCCCGAGGAATACACGGGCGGCCGGAATTTCGGCCACCTCGCGTTCAACGTGGAAGACATCTACGCGACCTGCCAACGCCTGCAGGACGGCGGCGTCACCATCAATCGCCCGCCGCGCGACGGCCGCATGGCCTTCGTCCGGTCGCCGGACGGTATTTCCATCGAATTGCTGCAGTCGGGAGACGCCCTGGAGCCCGCCGAGCCCTGGGCCTCCATGGAAAACACGGGAAGCTGGTAGTTTCCTGAACCCCGGAAGTTCCGGGACCGGCCGGGTCTAGTCGGCGGCCAGCATCGGCCCCCGGCCCCGGTCGGTCAGCGAACTGGCGCCGCGCCGTTCAGCCAGACGCTCAAGGACCTCGATCCGCTGCTGGCGCATCATCCGGGGCCATTCGGCGATTTCATCCATCGTCCGCCAACAGCCTTTGCAATACCCTGTCGGCTGATCGACGACGCAGACCGAAATGCACGGCGAACAGATCATCTGTTCCAACAATGCTTGCTGGATCGCGTCCTGGGTGGCGGGTTTCGAGCCGGTGTTTGACATTGCATGTTTCTCCCAGGGGCCTTTCTCGCATATTCCCCGGGGGGATCGTCAAGCCCAGCCCCCCTATTCGCGGGGCGATGAGGCGCTGCCCCGCCGGGCGACGGCAACCCCGCAAACGACGACCGCCGCCCCGAGCCATTGCAGGGCGGACAGCGGCTCGTCCAGGAAGACCCAGCCGAGCACCGCGGCGGCGACCACCTCCATGATCAGACCGACCGAGGCGAAGGCCGTCGGCAGATGCGCCATGGCGAGCGCCACAAGGCCTTGCCCGGCGACATGACTGACCAGGGCCAGGGTCACCAGCATGGCCCACCCGAAGGGGGTGAAGGCGAGCAATCGATCTTCCGCCGCCCAAGCCAGGCAGAACAAGACCGCCGCCGTGACCAAGGTGGACCAGAACATCAGGGTTCCCGTACCGATCCGCGCCCCCGCCCCGCCGCCAAGGCGCAGCCGCCCGACGCTGACCATATAGCCCGCCAGGAAGAGGCCGGTCACAAGCCCATAGGCATCCCCCGCCAATCGGTCGGGCCGAAAGGCGAAACTGTCGCCCATCAGCAGCCCCGCCCCCGCGACCGCCAATGCCGTTCCGCCCAGAAACAGGGGGCGGACGCGTTCACGAAACACCAGGAACAGGATCGCCGTCACATAAACCGGCGACAGGGTCGCCAACAGCGTCGCATTGGCGACGGCGGTGTTCATGATCGCCAGATGCCAGAAAAACAGGTCTCCCGCGAAGAACAGCCCGGCCAACCCCATCAACAGGTATTCCCGGCGCGCCGGCACCGCCCGACCCGTCCCGCGCCGGCCCTCGATTCGCATCCATAGATACAAGGCCGGCAGGGCGAGAAACGCCCGGTAGAAGGCAGAGGCGATGGGCCCCAATTCATTAAGGCGCACGAACAGCGTCGAAGACCCCGCGAACAGCGCCCCCAACACCAGCGCCCCCAAGGCCCATGCCCGCGCATCGGCAACGATGGTCGCACCTGGGGTCGCGCCTGGGGCCGCGCCGGGAATGCGGGGATTCTCCACGCCGATGGTCTCCAAGATACTGCTGAGGATTTCGGCGATCACTATCGCAATGCCCAGCGGGAAATGTCCAGCAGCGGGAGAAATCCGACCAGAAGAGACTCCCTTGGGCACGGCGGCGCGCTATATTGACGGCATGGACGACACCCTTCCCATCGACGCTGTAGCGCCTCTTCTGGCCGCCGACGAACCGGCGCCTGCGGAACGCATCCGCACCGACGCCGGGTCGGCCCTGGTGCTGACCTGTGACCACGCCAGCCGCCGGGTACCCCGCGCGCTCGGCGACCTCGGCCTGAAGCCGGAGCACTTCGACCGCCACATCGCCTATGACATCGGGGCAGAGGCGGTCACCCGTATTCTGTCGGAGAACCTGGACGCCACGGCGGTGCTGGCGGGCTATTCGCGCCTGGTCGTCGATCTCAACCGGCCGCCGGGTCATCCGACCAGCATGCCCGATGTCTCGGACGAAACCCTGATCCCGGCGAACCAGAATCTGAGCCCGGCGCAGGTCATCGGCCGCCTGGAAGCGATTTTCGAGCCCTATCACCGCCTGGTCCGGCAAACCATGACCGACGTCTGGCTGCACCATCGCCCGCCCGTCCTGTTTTCCGTGCACAGCTTCTCTCCGCGCTTCGGCGGCAGCCCCCGGCCCTGGGACGTGGGTATTTTGTGGAATCACGACCCGCGCCTGGCGAAGCCGCTGATCAAGGCGCTGCACGACCGGGGCCTGGATGTCGGCGACAACCTGCCCTATTCGGGCCGCGACCTGGCCTATACCATCGACAGCCACGGCGGGGCCTGCGGCCTGGCCAACTGCGTTATCGAAATCAATCAGGATCAGGTCGCCGACGACGCCGGGGTCGCCCGTTGGGCCGCGATCCTGACCGAAGTCCTGGGCGAGGTCCTGACGGACGACGACCTGTACAAGGTGGAGTTCTATTGAAATGGCGGACGACGCACCGCCCTTCACGCTTGGGGTCGAGGAGGAATACCTTCTCGTCGACCGGGAGACCCGGGCCGTCACCGAGGGCGCACCGGAAGCCTTGTTCGAGGAATGCGAAAAGCGCCTTAAGGGCCGGGTCGCCCACGAGTTCCTATCGTCGCAGATCGAGGTCAACACCAACGTCTGCGCAAATCTGGATCAGGCGCGGGACGAGTTGATCGAACTGCGCGGGACCATCGCCGAGGTCGCCGCCGAATACGGCCTGGCGCCCATCGCGGCATCGACCCATCCGTTTTCCCTTTGGGAATCGCAGCACCACACGGACAAGGCCCGCTACAACGAGATTGCCCAGGATATTCAGACACCCGTCCGGCGGCTGATGATCTGCGGCATGCACGTCCATGTCGGTCTGGGCGGGGACGACGAACTGCGCATCGATCTTCTGAACCAGGTCAGCTATTTCCTGCCGCACCTGCTGGCGCTATCGACCTCGTCGCCGTTCTGGCGGGGGAAGAACACGGGTCTCAAGTCCTACCGGCTGAGCGTGTTCGACGAAATGCCGCGCACGGGCATTCCCAACCGGTTTCAATCGTTCAGCGAATATCAGCGCCACGTCGACGTGCTGGTCAAGGCGGGCCTGATCGAGGACGCGACCAAGCTGTGGTGGGACGTCCGGCCCAGCGGGCGGTTCCCGACCCTGGAAATGCGGATCACCGACGTCTGCACCCTGATCGACGACACATTGGCGGTCGCCGCCCTGTTCCGCTGCATCATGCGGATGCTTTACCGCCTGAAACTGAACAATCAGCGTTGGCGGAT
>NZRL01000194.1 GCA_002696205.1 Rhodospirillaceae bacterium
CATGTGGTCCGGTGGCTGGGGCGGCATGTTCATGGGCTGGGGCATGATGACGATTTTTATGATCGCGGTGATCGTCGTCATCCTGTTTGTCGTCAAGGGGCTGACCGGTGGTGACCGTTCATCTTCCGCCCTTGATGTCCTGAACGAACGCTATGCCCGGGGCGAAATCGACGCTGCTGAATATAACGAGCGCAAAAAGAACATTTCAGGAAAGGGATGAGGGCAAATCATCCGAAATCGAAATTTCAACACCCCTCGAACTGATATAGTATTTGTGTGTTCAGAGGAATGACCCAGGCAGTGAACATGAGATGCGGTTTTCTCCGAATATGCAGTTTATTGCTGGCTGTTTCCGTTCTTTTCGCGGGGATGAGCGCCGGTCACGCTGCCGGTTTTCAGGGAGGAGGGCACGTTCATGTTGCGCATTTTGGTGCGGGTGCGAGTGACGGAACCCACCTGAACTCTTCTCCGCAGCACAAAGCTGATTGCGATAAGCCCTCTGAAGAAAAAGCCGGAGCCGGGAACAAGAGTTCTGGCGGAATGGATGGTTGCTGCCACGTTGCCTGTTTCCCATCCGTTGCCGCGCAAGACCTCTCGGACTTGTCCGCTCGCGTGTTCGAGGCGGAGAGGCTCGTTCTGCCGCACGATGAAGCGGTCGTTTCCAATAATCCTCAAGAACAATTTAGACCTCCGCGCCCTCGCGGCTGACTTCCATGCGGTCATTCGGGCTGCCGACACGTCAGGCCATCAGGACCGCGTAGCAGGGTAGATGGCGACAGGCCGTCCGAAAATGAATCGAAACGCTGAAATATGCGTGATCGTGCGGCACGGAGTTCTGCCCCGTTCGCCTTCCAAGCGCATGGATATAAATTTTCCAGTAAGGCTTGGGCCTTGCTGACCAACAATCAAGGAAACCCAAACTTTGGGACAAGGATATCGAAAATGTTGACCTTAACGACCAATGCGCCCCGTCTTGTGATCACTTCCCTTGCCTTCGCTACTTTTATGACCTTGACCGCTTCGGCTTGGGCCGGCGCGGGGCACGGTCCAGCGAAGGGGGAGCAGCAAAACCAAGGACACATGATGGGTGCTCAAGGGGGCGATAGTCACGGCCCCGCGGGGCATCACGGTATGGAGATCGGCGCGCCGGGCAAGGCTGCCGACGTGACGCGGACCATCGACGTGACGATGCACGACAATTACTACAAACCGGAACAAATCACCGTTAAGGCGGGAGAGACAATCCGCTTCAAGATCACCAACAAAGGCGAGTTCTTACACGAATTCGGCCTCGGCACTGCGGTTATGCACAAAGCCCACCAGAAGGAAATGATGAAAATGTGGGAGCACGGCATGATCGAAGCTGATCGGATCAACCGCGAAAAAATGATGATGGACCATGGCGATGGGCGCGGGATGAAGCATGATGACCCGAATAGCATCCTGCTGGAGCCGGGAAAATCCGGCGAGGTGATTTGGAAGTTCTCCAAGCCGGTGGATCTGGAATTTGCTTGCAACATTCCAGGGCATTACGAGTCCGGGATGATGGGCCCCATCAAATTCAAGTAAGGATCGAAGGACAGGAGAATCCGATGATAACCATTACACGCCAATATGTTGTCGGTGCCGTGATGGGCTTAGGGCTGGTAGCCGCTCTGGGGAGCGGCTCCGCCCAAGCCGGCGAGTACAACATTACTATCGATCCGGTAACCATCGACACAGGCGATTTCACGCGATCCGGGGTGGGGTTCAACGGCGCCTCACCGGGGCCGGTGTTGCGGTTCAAGGAAGGTGAAAACGTTACCATTAACGTGACCAACAATCTGTCCGAGGATTCGTCGATCCACTGGCATGGATTAATACTGCCGTTCCAGCAGGACGGCGTGCCTAACATCAGCTATCCAGGGATCAAGTCAGGCGAGACTTTCACCTATAATTTCCCGATCAAGCAATCCGGCACCTATTGGTTCCACAGCCATTCTGGATTTCAGGAACCGGATGGCGCCTATGGCGCCATCGTCATCGAACCCAAAGAACGCGAGCCTTACCGCTACGACCGTGAATACGTGGTTCAGCTCGCCGACGCCCACCCGCATTCGGGCAATCGTATCATGCGAAACCTGAAGATGATGGCGGACTACTACAACCGTAAACAGCAAACGGTGTTCGACTTTTTCAAGGACAGTGAAAAGATGGGTTTGGGTGCGGCGCTGTCGGATCGCATGGCTTGGGGCGACATGCGGATGATGGCCACGGACATCGAGGATCTTCAGGGGTTTACGCCGCTGATCAATGGCAAGGGTCCCGACCAGAATTGGACGGGCCTGTTTAAGCCAGGCGAACGCGTCCGCCTTCGCTTCATTAATTCATCGGCGATGACATATTTCGATATTCGCATCCCCGGCTTGAAGATGACCGTGGTGCAGGCCGACGGTAATAACGTACAACCTGTGTCTGTCGACGAATTCCGCATCGCCGTGGCCGAAACTTATGATGTCATCGTTCGGCCAGGGGAAGACAAAGCCTATACCATCTTCGCAGAGTCCATGGGGCGCACCGCCTATGCGCGTGGCACCCTTGCGCCTCGTGAGGGATTGACTGCCGAAGTGCCGAACCTGCGGAAGTCCCCACTTCTTACCATGGCGGACATGGGGATGTCGCACGGTATGGATCACGGGTCGATGGCCATGGGACGCGAAACGCACGAAATGCCTGACGGCAGTTCGATGAGTGGTGTGGCCCATGATGCGCATAGCAGCACAACCCATAAAATGCGGGATGGAAGCGAAATGAAAGGCGCTGGCCACGCGATGCCCGACGGATCACAAACGCAAGGTGCAGAGCACCAAGGTATGGCGCAGAGTGGCGGTCATCAAATGTCCGACGGCGCCATGATGAAGGGCATGGACCATTCAGCCCAGGGTGCCATGGCACAAGGCGGCATGGATCATTCCATGCACGGCAGCATGGCAAAAGGTGGCATGGCCAAGGAAGCCGATTCTTTCTACGCATCCAACAGCGGTTTGATGCCGAGCGCGGCGAACGGCGGAAAATTTCTTTCCTACAATGATTTGAAAGCGCAGAAACCGCTCTATAAACAGCGCCCGCCGACGCGCGAGATCGAACTGCGTCTGACCGGCAACATGGAGCGCTACATCTGGTCCATTAACGGCGTGAAGTTCAAGGATGCCGAGCCCATCCGCCTGAAGTACGGGGAGCGGGTTCGATTCAAGTTCGTCAATGAAACCATGATGACCCATCCCATGCATCTCCACGGCATGTGGTCGATTCTGGACAATGGCAACGGCAAATGGAACCCGATCAAGCACGTTGTCAGCGTGTCTCCGGGGACTACGGTCTATATGGAGACTGAGGTCGATGCGCCTGGCCAATGGGCGTTCCATTGCCATCTCTCCTATCACGCCGACGCGGGCATGTTCCGCAAAGTCGTGGTCGAGGGTGGCCCCAAAGAACAGTCCGACGCATCGGTCGTCCGGCACGAAGGGCATTGATCATGACGCTGCAGAAAATTCTCGCCGGGCTTGTCGCACCAGCCTTTGTGATCTCGGTCTTATCAGCCACACCCGTTCAAGCGGAGCCTCTGATTTGGGGCGTTCAGGCGGAACAAACTGAATTCCGGTATGGCAAGGATACGGACGTGTTCGCCTGGAACTTCGATGCCTTGGTCGGCAGTGATGAATTGAAACTCGTGTGGCGCTCCGAGGGTGAATTCGCGACCAAGAATGATAATTTTGAACGGTTGGAGAACCAGCTCCGGGCGCAGGTCCCGATCTCGACTTTCTTCGATGCGGTGGGCGGTGTTCGCTTCTCAAGCCCATCCACCGGCAACCGTTTCGATGGAGTCATCGGACTACACGGATTGGCTCCGCAGTTCTTTGAAGTGGATGCCGATCTATTCGTTGGCGAGTATCCGTCAGCGAGGCTTGACGTGGATTACGAAGTTCTACTTACGAACCGCCTTATTGCGACACCAACCATCGAATTGAATCTACCATTCACGGACGATACAAAATATGGCAAAGCGGCGTTTGGTCCCAGTTTGGAAGTTGGGTTGCGTCTTAGCTATGACGTCGTAGACCGTTTGTTGTCACCCTATATCGGGATTCATTACGAACGGTCGTTCGGCGGCACGGCGAATATCAAGCGTAGCGAAGGCGAAGACGCGGGTGCCGTGTTCTTCGTGGTCGGGGCGAAGATGATATTTTAACCCCTTAAATATTGTTTTCTCCCCAGCCTGGCCCCTGATGTCTTCGTACGAGGACGTCAGGGGCCGCTCCTTATGGTCAGCCAAAACCTGGATGATGTTGTAGAATTGGGGAGAGGTCCTGGTTCGGGAAGGAAAGTGAAGTTGAGCATTAAATCTTTTCGGGTTTCCCGCCGGCAGGTCCTTGGCGGGCTCGCCGGTGCGGTGGCGGTTGGCGCTTTTCGGCAAGGCTTTGCGGCAATACCGTCGCCCGCCTTGGTGTTGCGGCCCAGCCCGGGGAGAAGCATGCTGGCCGACAGCGGAGAACCGACTGCGGTCTGGAGCTATGGCGATACGGTTCCTGGACCGCTGATCCGTGTCCGTCAGGGCGAGCGCGTAAACGTTCGTCTGGAAAACGGTCTGAGCCAGCCGACGTCGGTCCATTGGCATGGCATCCGTATCGAAAATTCGATGGACGGCGTTGCCGGGATGACACAGGACCCTGTCCCACCAGGCGGCGAATTCGATTACTCTTTCGTTGTGCCGGACGCCGGCACCTATTGGTACCACCCTCATTTCCGATCTTGGGAGCAGTTGGCCAGAGGTCTATACGGCGTTTTGATCGTCGACGAAGCCGATCCCCCCAAGGTCGATCATGACCTTGTTTTCTGCGCCGACGACTGGCGACTGACCAAGAATAATCAGATAGACGCGCAGAGCTTCGGGCAACTTCACGACTGGGCACATGCCGGCCGGTTGGGGAATTGGCTGACGGTGAACGGTCAGACTGACATGGAATACTCCGCCAGGCCAGGGGCAAGGGTACGGCTGCGGATGCTGAACGTAGCCAACGCGCGCATCCTTGCGTTCAATCTGGGCAGCCTGCCTGCCCGCGTCGTCGCAATCGACGGCCAGCCAATCGTCAGTCCAGCTGAGCCTGGGAATAGATTGATTTTGGCTCCGGGGCAGCGGGCCGATGTGATCCTCGATCTGCCGGGGCCGGGGCCGGGCACCTACGTCATCCAGGAAGTGTCGGGCGCGGAGCCAATCGAGGCTGCCCGTATCGTAACGCAAGGTGTCGCGGTTGCGGCCCCCCGACCGGTCCTGGACGCTGTCGCCTTGCTGCCCAATCCGGTGCCGGGGAATTTTGAACTTGAGGATGCGGTCGTCGTCCCGTTGCGGATGGAGGGCGGCGCCATGGGGCGGATGGAAGGTGCCACCTACAAAGGCGCCTATTACGGCATCCGTGACCTTGTGGGTAAGAACCAAGCCTGGGCATTCAACGGCGTTGCCGGGCTCCCCGAAAAGCCCTTGGCGTCGGTCACCAGGGGACGAACGGTTGTCGTCGACATGATCAACGATACGCGCTGGCCGCATGCCATGCACCTCCATGGCCATCATTTCCGTGTTATCGCCCGCAACGGAAAGGCCATCAGCGGTACGCCCTGGCGGGATACAGAATTGGTCGACGCCGGGGAGAGAGTCCGCATTGCTTTCGTGGCGGATAATCCGGGAAAGTGGGTGTTTCATTGCCACATGCTCGAGCATCAAGCAGCGGGCATGATCACCTGGCTTGAAGTTGATGATGGGTAACACCCAGTTGCAACTCCGCCGACCTTCCATAGGGATGCGGTTAAAAGGTGGCTGATAATGTCATCTGACCACAATTCATATTCGGCGCCTCAGGTTGAGGATCATCCCGTTCCGAAGAACGGTATGGCGGGCGGTGGTTCCGGCGACCGGATGCGCGCCAAAATTCTTCTTACCGTCCTTATTTTTATTGGCCTTGTCGCGGCTTATGGCGCGTTGTCGTGGAGCGGCGCGCTCGACGAAATGATGAATAGTGAGACGCTGCGGAAGCATGTCGAAGGCCTCGGCCTCTTCGGTCCGCTTGGCGTCGTCGTTTTGATGTCCTTGGCGATTGTATTAAACCCAATCCCAAGCGCCCCCATCGCCTTGGCTGCCGGAGCCGCTTATGGCCATTTCTGGGGAACGGTGTATGTGGCGGTCGGCGCGGAGATAGGAGCCTTGATTGCGTATGGCATTGCCCGCCTGGTTGGCTACGACGTCTTGCGTCGGTGGTTGGGCCGCGACCTTTCTTTGGGGGTTTTTGGCTCCCAGAATGCATTGATGGCTGTCGTCTTTCTAAGCCGTCTGTTGCCTTTCATCTCGTTTGACTTGGTAAGTTATGCGGCGGGCCTCACGCCCCTCAAATGGTGGCGGTTCGCGGTCGCGACGCTGGCCGGAATCGTTCCGGCAAGCTTCTTGCTCGCTCACTTCGGTGGGGAAATGGCATCTCTCGATAGTGAGCGGGTTGTAGAAGCGGTTGTCGCCCTTGGTGCCCTCACAGGCCTTCCGATCGCGGGAAAACTGATTTGGGACCGTGTTCGGAAGAAGGCCGTTCGAACAGAGGACAACGGATGATCAGCAGGGCAGGGTGACGGTCACGGTCAACCCGGACGGCGTTTGATTGTGCAGTTCGACAGTACCGCCGTGATTCTCGATGATCGTTTTCGCTAAGCTGAGGCCCAGGCCCGTGCCTTCGGTATTGTCCGAACGGGATCGATCACAGCGATAAAACGGTTCGAACACGCGCTCGATCTCCTCACTGGGAATGCCTGGACCGTCGTCCTTTATGCGGACAGATATCCGACCGTCGATACGTTCAAGAAACACCCGAACGCGATGTCCATAGCGAAGACCGTTGTCAATCAGGTTGCTCAATGCCCGGCGCAAGGCCACGGGCTGTCCATGGATGATGATTTTCCCGGAAAGCGGCATGGCGGTCACGTCATAACCTATGTCTGAAGCATCATCGCAAATGGCCTGGATCAAGGCTCCCAGGTCAATGTCCTGCCTGTCTTCCAAATCAAATGCCTGCCGCGCCAGACCCAGGGTTGCCGAAACGATGGATTCCATTTCCGAAATTGACGAAAGGAGTTTCGTCTTTTCTTCGGACGAGGGCAGAGCCTCGGTCCGGAGTTTGATCAAAGACAGTGGGGTCCGCAGGTCGTGGGACAGAGCACCCATCATTTCCGTCCTGCTTCGGATCATGCTTCTGACCTGATCCTGCATGTCGTTAAAAGCTGCGGTGACGTCTCGTACTTCCGCTGCGCCTTTGTCCGGCATTGGCGGCGCATGAATATCGGATGCAAACCGACGTGCGGCTCGGGCAAATTCATCCAAAGGAGAGAGCATGCGACGGACGGCCCAGATTGAGAGCAAAATGATCGTGATGGTCATGACGCCCACGGTAGTTAATGACGGGCTCCAGAGTTCTGCGGGGAATTCGGGAATGACATATGCCATATTCAGCCAGCTTCCGTCCTCCAGGGGGACGGACACCCTTGCGTTCAAGTGAACTGGAAGGCGGTAAACTGTTCGAAGTACGTGTAGGAACAGTTCGTTAGCCGTGTCTCTGTGCAGAGAAGCGGACACAGGTGGTTGTTCGCTCAAACTGATACGTACATTGCCCATCTCTCCTGCATGCCCCTCCCGCTTCAGATGCTCCCGGAAGACTTGGTCATACGGGGGGCGGTAGGGTTCGTTGGAGAAAATCGGCTTTTCACTAAGCGACGAACGGAGGTGTGGTTCGTTCAGTGTTCTTACGATGTCAAACCGCCACGCGGGGTTCGAGGACGCGACAGTGTGCGTGACATGAGAAAAGGTTTGCGCCGTCGTGCGTAGACTCAAATGAATGAGCGCGTCGAGACGATCTCTCGAGTAATGGAACAGCCCGGCAAGGTAGGCGACTGTGAGTCCGAGGACGACGATGATGACGGTCTGCGTCGTCAGAGATCGGATGCGCATGGCGCTATTCCCGCGTTACTTCAGCCGAGAGCACATATCCTCCTCCCCAGGCGGTCTTGATGATTATGGGGCTCTTGGGATCTTGTTCGATTTTTCGTCTTAGCCGACTGACCTGCGTATCGATACTCCGATCGAAAGCGACCGTGTCACGCCCGCGTGCCAGATCCAATAATTGTTCGCGTGAGAGTACGCGGTTGGGACGCTGGACAAATACGTGGAGTAGCTCGAACTCACCTGTGCTCAGTGGTACGATTACGTTGTCACTCGCGATTAACTCGCGGCGGTCCGGGTCGAGGCGCCAGGTGTTGAACCTGTATATTTTGCCCGTCTCGTTTGACGGTGAACTCGTTTCTCGTTCCGTCCTGCGGAGAACGGCCTGAACGCGCGCGATGAGTTCAAGGGTGCTGAACGGTTTGGCCAGATAGTCGTCCGCACCCATTTTTAGGCCCAGCACTCGGTCCAATTCCTCGCCTTTGGCGCTTATTATAATCACCGGCGTCGTGGCTTTGGTGCGGAGGTCACGGCAAAGGGTTAACCGGATACCGCAATATGGACGGTGACGCCGGCTCAACCCGTTTTGGCCTAAGGGCGTCCGGCAAGGTGAACGAGTCCGTTTCCGTCGGTGCCAGGTTGGAAGCGGAACTGCAGTCCAACGATCCGGCTACCATCAACCAGACGAACGAAAGCGACAGCCTGAGGAGCTTCAAGGAACGCTTGGCCTTCGTTTACATCGACCACAAGCAGTTCGGAAAGCTTACCCTGGGGCAGGCGTCGGCGGTTTCCGACGGTATGTCCGACGGCTTGGATCTGGGCTACGCCGCCGGCGCCTTCGACGGGGTGGAAACCGGCCGGAGGAACGTCAATGGCCTCCTGTTCCGTGAAGACAACACCGGCGCGGCGCTTAGCAGCAGAACAATCGGAAACTTCTTCGGCACCTATGACCGTGGCCGTCAGGACCAGATCAATTATGTTACGCCAAACGTCAACGGCTTTAGACTCGAGGCCGGGTTGTATGACGCCGGCGATTGGGGCGCGGGGGTTCTCTATGACAACAAGTTCGGAGCCTTCAAAGTCCGCGGCCGAGCGTTCTTCGAAAGTCTGACGAACTCGAGCACGAGTGAGGGTGCTTGGCAGCTCGGCGCCTCCGTGATGCACGACAGTGGGATTTCCGTGACCGGTCTTTATGGCCAGAGTCTCGCCGTGGACGGTGCGGAGGAGGATGCCCGTTGGGCGGCCACCGTCGGTTATACTGCCAATATGAACACCCTTGGCCCCACCGGTATCGGTGTCAACGTTTCCGGCAGTCAGGATCGTACGGTCGTCGGCAGCGAGGCCATCGCTGTCGGCCTCGGCGTCAACCTTGTTTGCTTACCAGCGTTACGCGTCGCAATGGTGGGCTTTCTTGGAGAATTTGCAATCCTGGGATCGGGAGAAACTCCTCTCGTGCCTCGCGCGATCGGAAGTGACGCGTGGGGAGGTTCGGGCGCTCCATAAACTGACCCGGGACATGACGGGTCCGTGGCCCGACGACACGACATTCGATCAATTGATTAGGGTCATTCGCTCCAGGACAAAAGGTAAAGCCGTCCGCCATTTGAAAGACCTCAATCGAGTTCAGGTTAAAGCATTGCTGGAGTTGCCGGACGACGTTTGTCCTACAAATGTTGTTCGGTTGTTGGGCGAACAAGCCAGTGGAACTGAGTCTTTAATACAGCGAACGCTTTGGCTCACACTATTCTCGCCTGCTACGAACGTCCGTCGGCTCGCCTCTGGCCTTCGAAATATTCGTACGTGGGAAAGCTTGGAGAACGCGCTTCTGACATGGGCCGAAGACCTCCAGTTCCCGCTTCCGCCCTTCAATTCGCCAACAAATAATCTACTCCCCCTGGACTCGCCGAAAGCAATGATCCGCGAAGCATATAAGAAAAGAAACTGCCTGGCGCATTTGATCGGTGACGTGCTGAATGGGCACGCATATTTCTATCGGTTCGAAGATGTGCTCGGCACGGTTTGGACGCTTCGGTTCATTCCTGTTCGCTCGGCCCAAGGCGATATTTCACGCTGGGTGCTGAGCCAAGCTGAGAGGGAAGGCAGCCAGCCGGCTACATCCGAGGAATTTGGCGAAATCGAAGTGGTGGTCTCAGATTATCTGAAAGATCAACTGGCTGTGCGCAATTGATCGTAAAATGTCGTCGATCGATTACATTTTAAATTGTCAGCGTTCGTTTCCATTTGCATAATGTCGCCGTATGGTGACATTTGTGAGGGTGGGTTTATGTTGATACGCACCGCGCGCGATTTGGGCGCTGTGATCCGGGACAATCGCCGCCGACTGGGGTTGGGGCAGCAGGCCTTGGCCGACCGCATCGGCGTCAGCCGCCAATGGGTTCTGGAAGTGGAAAAGGGCAAGCCCAGGGCCGAGGTTGGTCTGGTTCTGCGTGCGCTGGATGCGTTGGGTGTCGTCCTTGTGCCGGACAGCAACGTATCAGGACCGGATGATGAAGGTGGTATCGTCGATATCGACGCAATCGTCAACAATGCCCGGAGCTCGGATAAATGACTCCCACATTGGTGGCTCTGACGAAGGGGCAGCGGATGGGGGAGGTACGCCGTAACCAACGTGGCCGGCTGTCCTTCGTTTATGACGAGCCCTGGCGGCAGAGAAGGAATGCATACCCCTTATCACTTTCCATGCCACTCGCCGCCGCTGAACACGGACACGACGTCATCGAAGCGTTCCTTTGGGGACTGCTTCCAGACAACGATCGGGTGCTTGATCGCTGGGCGCGCCGGTTCCAGGTTTCAGCACGGAACGCTTTCGCGCTTTTGTCCCATGTGGGCGAGGATTGCGCAGGTGCGGTCCAATTCGTATCACATGAGCGCATTGACGCCTTAACCAATAAAGAGCCGGAGCCGGTGGTTTGGCTCTCGGAGGGTGAGGTGGCTGAACGCTTAAGGACGCTCCGTGAAGACCATGCAGCTTGGCGTGCACCTCGCGATACAGGGCAGTTCAGCTTGGCGGGGGCGCAACCCAAGACAGCGTTTCTGCATGAGAATGATCGCTGGGGCATTCCTTCGGGGCGCACGCCAACAACGCACATACTTAAGCCGCCGACGGGCGAATTCGACGGGCACGCCGAGAACGAACATTTCTGTCTCAAGTTGGCCCGGCGTCTGGGCCTACCCACTGCATCCACGCAGGTCATGCGGTTCGGAAACGAAGTGGCCATCGTCATAGAGCGTTATGACCGCCGTCGCCAGGACGGCGAGATACATCGGGTTCATCAGGAGGACATGTGTCAGGCCCTGGCTGTGCCGCCTATACGCAAGTATGAAAATGAGGGCGGGCCTGGCGCGGTGGAGATCGTCGATTTGCTGCGCGCAGCTTCCAGCGCGCGCGTTGACGACGTGGCGACCTTCGTCGATGCGCTAATCTTCAACTGGCTAATTGCCGGCACCGACGCGCATGCCAAGAACTATTCCGTGCTCATCGGTGCCGGTGGGCGAGCGCGTCTAGCGCCGCTTTATGATATCGCTAGCGCATTGCCTTACGATGATATGGACCAACGCGCACTGAAACTCGCGATGCGCGTCGGGGGGGAATATCGTCTCTGTGATATCTCTGTGCGGGATTGGAGACGCTTGGCTGATCGGTTGCGTCTCCCCGCGGATGGTGTTCTCTCCCGCATCGAGGACCTTGCGGCTCAACTCCTTGAGGCTGCTGCCGCAGTGCGGGAAGAGATCGCCCGCGAAGGCCTGACCCACGATGTTATCGATCGGCTGACGGAACGTACGGTTATCCGCGCGGTCGAATGCGCCAGATTGGTGGAGTAGGTCTGTCCGCCGGCACCAGAAGGGATAATGGCCGCGGACGGCGAGGAAAGTTCTCCGCCCGCGGCCTCCGATCACATTTCCATGCCACGCGATTTACGTCGCAGTTGGGTGAGACGTTTCTGGGCCTGTTGTTGAGGCGGCGCCAGTTTCGCTTGGAGATCCTTGATCTGCACATGAGCGGCAGCGAGGACTGGGGTGCGGCCGCCATCTCCTCCACCCGCACCGGATTGAGCAGGTGCAGGCGACCCGCCGATGCGCCGTACTATCTCTGTGGCCAGCACATCCCGTCCGTCTTCAAGCTGGCGCAGATCGTATCGCATTTCATAGTAGACTCTCTGGCGGAATGCCGCGATTGCCGTGTTCCCGTGCAAGCGGACGAGCTCTTCTGATGTCAAATCTTCCAGCCGAATTCGGTTTTCTGGTTTGATCAGGGTGATCGGCATCATGACGATGAACGAATTTTCTGTGATGGGCATTGTTGGGGGTCCTTTCATTGGGAAGGAGAGTTAGGCCGGTAGGCCGAGGTCTCCGTTTTGGTCGTGCGGGTTGTCAGGGGTGAGGCCGAGGGAATTCAGCATTCGAAGCGACTCAAGCGCCCATTGCAGGAAATCGACCTGCGCGCCGGCGGCCTCGAAGGGATTGAGCCCGAACTTCTTTTCCATATCGGATGGGTCCATTTCGGCGACGTCCGCCAAGTTGAGGTAGAGCCGTTCGATGAACGGCCAGAGGGCGCTGTTGCATTTCCGGAGGCGGCCGATCCGAAGACCGTGCTCCTCCTTCATGCGCTGCAGGCGGGTGAAGTCCTCGTTGGTGCCGTAGGTAGGGGGCTTTTTGCTTTTCAGGTTCAGGGCCCCTAAACGCAAAGGGTCAACCTATGGAAAGCAAACGAAATCCAGCTTCTGCAAGGTTGAACAAGATCAAAGGGCGATGCGAAGGTGATTCAAATCTCGATGCAGAACCGATCATGACCCGTATGATGCGCTGTTCCGGGGTTAAGTCAATTGGGCTTGATACCGGTGGTGGCCAAATGTGAAGGTCTCAGCCCTTGCCCGAGCCCTTCTTCTACCGCAGTTCCCGAAACAGCGGCTTCGTACCGAAGGCCCTTGGCATCAATGACTTGAGAACAATTATAAATGCGTCATAGGCCAATTTCTCGGATCAGACAAACATGAAGGCCGTGATGCCGGACATCGCACATTGCAGGGGCAAGTTAGGCCACTAAAGACCGCAGAACTCCTCGATGGAAAAACCGAGTTCACGACCAAGCAGAATGAACCGCAGACGCGCCACTTGTGTATCGCCATAGCTGCGGTATCCCGTGGCAGTGCGCGGCGGTTCGGGCATCATGCCGATCTTCTCATGGTTGCGAATGGTCTCTAGGTTACTGTCCGTCCACAGCGCGAGTTCAGCGCGCATCAACCTCTTCCTGGAAACGTGATTACCCATGCAGATAAAAAACATTTTGTACTTGCGGTTACTGTAGATATTGCCTTAGTGGGTTTTATTCACGAAGTAGACAATGGAAGGTGAAGGGACGAAAGGTGGCAAAAGGTCATCACCCGACGAAATGCGTGATTATCCGTGATGGCCGCTTTTCGTCCCTAAGAGTCCTTGCTCAGCCCGGTTGCCCGCACGAGAGCCCCCATTCCCAGCTAATTAGATTCAGTCTCGTCAATTGGCGAATTCGAGACAGGTTGTAAGCGACGAATGCCTCGCCTCATCTTACGCTGGTAATAGCGTATCCCTTGCCTGATTGCACGAAGTCGAAATCGACGGTATTGCCGACATTGAGTTTTTCCAACAGGGTCTTATCAATGACCATGAAGCCCATCGTCATGGACGGCCAATTCAAGGTTGCGACGGGTTCGTGGGCCAACGTCACCATGCCACTGCTACCATCGACCTTGGTCACCTTACCCCTTGTGGAATGTACCGTTTGGTCGGCGACAGGTTTGTCCATCCTGTTGTTTTCCATGGTGCCCATTGGCATGTCGTTCATCATCTTTTGCTGAGCCGTGGCCGGGGCCGCGGCTATCGCCAGGATGGCGGCACAAACAACAATCCATGATGTCTTCATTGAATTCTCTCCTAAGGTTGGTGAAAAGTTACGAACTGGGTTACGGCACCGCCGGTTGACCTGAAGATGTTCATCACGCGGCATCGGCACGCGATGGAGCACGTTGGTCCGCCACCCGCCATCCTTTGCGCCGTCGGCGCATTAGGTAGTAGGCGGCGGGAATCACGAACATTGATAACAGAGGGGCGGTGATCATACCGCCGACCATCGGCGCGGCGATGCGCTGCATGACCTCACTGCCGGTCCCGACACCCCACATGATCGGCAACAGGCCGGCCAAAATCACCGCCACCGTCATGGCTTTCGGCCGCACACGCAGCACCGCGCCTTCCCGAATGGCGTTGAGCAAGTCGTCCTCGCTTGTCAGACCTTGTTCAATCCGCGCGGACCATGCTTGCTTCAGGTACAGGAGCATGATGACCCCAAATTCGGCCGCCACGCCCGCAAGCGCGATGAACCCAACCACACCCGCGACGGAAAGGTTGTATCCGAGGCCGTAAAGAAGCCAGATGCCGCCGACCAGTGCGAACGGCAGAGTGGCCATCAGCAGCAAGGCCTCGCCGAAGCTCTTAAAGGTCAGGTACAGCAGCACGAGGATGATCAGGAGCGTAAAGGGTACGACAACCTTGAGTTTGGCGCTCGCGCGCTCGAGAAACTCGAACTGCCCGGACCATGTCACCGAATACCCCGGCGGTAGATCGACTTGTTCGGCTACTTTCTGCTGCATTTCGCGAACCGCCGAGCCGAGATCCCGTCCGCGCAGATCCACGTACACGAAGCCGGCCAGCCGGGCGTTCTCGCTACGAAGCATCGGGGGGCCGTCATTGATCCGGATATCGGCGACATCACCTAGCACCAGTTGCTGGCCGCGTGGCGTGACAATGGGTAGGGCACGAAGCCTGTCGAGAGAATCGCGAATTTCGCGAGGATAACGCAGATTGATGGGATAGCGCTGCAGTCCCTCGACCGTCTCGCCGATGTTCTTTCCCCCGATGGCGGAACTGACGACCGACTGAACGTCGGCGATGTTCAACCCGTAGCGGGCGGAAAATTCCCGTTTGATATCCACATCGACGTACCTGCCGCCCGTCATGCGTTCGGCGAAGGCGCTGGTCACGCCAGGCAGGTTCTTGACAGTCCGTTCGATCTCGCCGGTGAGCCGGTCGATGACCTTCAGATCGCTCCCGAGCACCTTGACCCCGACCGGACTCTTGATGCCGGTCGCCAGCATGTCAATGCGGTTGCGGATGGGAGGAATCCAGATGTTCGTCAACCCCGGCACGCGCACGGTTCTGTCGAGTTCCTCGACGATCTTCTCGGGCGTCATTCCGGCGCGCCATTCATCACGGGGCTTGAATTGGATCGTCGTCTCGAACATCACCAGGGGGGCTGGGTCGGTGGCGGTGACCGCCCTGCCGGCTTTTCCGTATACGGTCGCGACTTCGGGGACAGTCTTTATCAGGCGGTCCGTTTGTTGCAGCAATTCGGCGGCCTTGCCCGCAGACAGGCCTGGAAGCGCCGTCGGCATGTAGAGCAGGTCACCTTCGTCGAGCGGTGGCATGAATTCGCTTCCGATGTGCTGCAAAGGCCATAGGCTGGCTGCGAAGAACAGAGCTGCTACAACGATGGTCGACTTGGGAAAGCGCAACACGATTTCAAGCATCGGCCGATAAACCGCGATCAGTCCGCGATTGATGGGGTTTTTGTGCTCATCGGGGATGCGACCGCGAATCAGATACCCCATCAGCACCGGGATCAACGTGACGGCCAAACCGGCGGCTGCAGCCATCGCATAGGTCTTGGTGAAGGCCAGGGGGGAAAATAGCCGACCCTCCTGCGCTTCGAGCGCGAAAACCGGCACGAACGACAGTGTGATAATCAGCAGAGAGAAGAACAGAGCCGGGCCGACCTCGGCCGCGGCATCACCGATGACCCGCCACCTTGCCTCTCCCGCCAGCGGCTCATCCGGGTGTTTATGACGCCAGTTTTCCAGGTGCTTGTGCGCGTTTTCGATCATCACCACGGCGGCATCGACCATTGCCCCGATGGCGATGGCGATCCCGCCCAGGGACATGATATTGGCGTTTACTCCTTGCCAGTTCATGACCATGAAGGCTGCAAGAATGCCGATCGGCAACGAGACGATCGCAACCAAGGCCGACCGAAGATGAAACAGGAAAATCACACAAACCGCCGCGACGACAAGAAATTCCTCGAACAATTTGAAGCTCAGGTTCTTGATGGCGCGTTCGATCAGGCCCGCGCGGTCATAGGTTGGAATGATTTCAACCCCATCCGGGAGGCTTGATTTCAGGGTTTCCAGTCTGTCCTTGACGGCCTGGATGGTGGAAAGGGCGTTCTCGCCGGATCGCATTACGATCACACCGCCCACCGCTTCGCCTTCGCCGTCCAACTCGCCAATCCCGCGCCGCATTTCCGGGCCGATCTGGATATGCGCGACATCGCCCAAGACCACCGAGACACCGGCATCTGTGGTCATCAGCGGTATGGTTCGGAAATCGTCCAGGGATTGAAGGTAGCCGGAAGTCCGAACCATGAACTCGGCCTCGCCCATTTCGAGAACCGAGCCTCCGGCCTCCTGATTGGCCCGACGAATGGCGTTCACGACATTTCCGTGGGCAATCCGATAGGCGGCCAACTTGTCGGGATCCAGGACTACCTGGTATTGGCGCACCATGCCACCGATCGTCGCCACTTCTGCCACGCCGGGGACAGTCTTGAGCTCGAATTTCAAGAACCAGTCCTGAAGGCTTCTTAGTTGTGCAAGATCCTGCCGGCCGGATTTGTCGACCAAGGCGTACTGATAAATCCAACCGACACCCGTGGCATCGGGCCCCAGGGCCGAGTTGGCGCCGGGCGGCAGACGTGATTGAGCCTGGTTGAGGTATTCAAGAACCCGGGATCGCGCCCAATAGAGGTCGATCCCGTCCTCGAACAACACGTAGACATAGCTGTCACCGAAAAAGGAATAGCCGCGCACCACTGCGGCGCCGGGCACCGAGAGCATCGTGGTTGTGAGAGGATAAGTGACTTGGTTCTCCACGAGCTGCGGCGCCTGGCCGGGCCATGTCGTTCGGATGATCACCTGGGTGTCGGACAAGTCCGGAAGGGCGTCCAAGGGCGTGCGGGTCAGGGAGATGATTCCCCAGGCGGTAAGCAACAGAGTGGCCAGTAAGACCAAAAAGCGGTTGGCGATCGACCAGTAGATCAGACGCGCGATCATTTCGACTCTCCCGTTGAGGTTCCATTCCGGGGCATCAGGGAAACGATCATTGGCGCATCTCCGTCTTGCAACTGGAACCTAATCTCAATCTCGTCGCCGCTCCGTACATCAGGCATCTTGATCTGGGGGGCCAACTTGAAGTCCATGGTCATCGCCGGCCATTGCAAGGCCTGGATCTCGGGATGCACTAAGGTCAGGGCATCAGCCGACACTGCCTCGACACGCGCGGTCGTTTCATAGGTTCGGATCGCATCGGATCCCGGCGTGCCCATTGGCGGGGCGGACATGCGTGCCTCGACTCCTTTCAGGCTGGCTTCGGAATCGATAAGAAACTGGCCGGATAGGACAACCTTCTGGCCTTTTGAGAGACCGCTTATGATCTCACTCCGGCCATTCTGCTCCCTGCCAACCTCAACTTCAGTGGGGCGGAACCCGTTGTTGTCCTCAGCCACCATAACCAAGGTGCGCCGGCCTGTTCTGATCAGCGCTTCGGAAGGCACTAACAAAACCCTTATGCTTTGCTCATCCTGAAGACGCATCCGCACGAACATTCCGGGGACAAGCAATTCCTCGGGGTTTGCTAATTCCAAACGCGCCTTGCGCGTTCGGGTCGTGGGGTTCACCTCGGGCAGCAGGGCCTGTACTTTACCTTCGAATATCTTCCCGGTCAGGGCGGGCGTCTGCGCAGAGACAGTACTTCCCTCGCGCAATTTCGCCGCCTGGCTTTCCGGCACTTCGGCATGCGCCCACACCGTCGAAAGGTCGTTTATCTGGGCTAGCAGCATTCCCGAGTTGACCGTGCTGCCCTCACGGGCTGCCAGTTCGGTGACAACGCCGTCATGCGGTGCGACGATCGTGGTACGCGCCTGCACCTTGCCCGTGCGTTCGACATTCGCAATTTGGCGATCATCCATACCGGCTTGCCGCATGCGTTGCAGAGAGGCCTCGACAAGCGGTTGAAGATCGCGCCCTTGCATACGGCGGACGCTCAGGTAGTCCTCCTGCACGGCAACCCAATCGGGAACATAAAGATCGAACAACGGTTGACCCTTGGTGACGCGGTCCAGTGTCGCGCGAACATGCAGCTTCTCGACAAACCCGGTCGCGCGGGCCTGGATGGCAGACTGACCGCGTTCATTCCAAGCGATGGCGCCCACCGCAGATACTTCCTGCGAGAGGACGCCATCAACGACTTCTCCGACGCGAAGGCCGAGATTTTGTTGGATACGCGGGCTCACCGTCACCGTTCCCGGATCGGAACCCTCGCCCCCGGAATACGCGGGGACGAGCATCATATCCATGAATGGCGACTTGGCAGGGGAATCGAACTTTTTCCCCGGTACCATGGGGTCGTGATAATAGAGAATCCGACGATCTGTCAGGGGGTCCATATCACCGGCCTTGAGGCCGTTTTCCATATGGCGGCGAGTCGCCTTCTCNCCTTCGGGAATNCCCCAACTGGAAGGGTCTTCCGGCGCCTCGACAGTCATCGCCTGTGCCTCCATCAAACCAACCGAAGGAGATTGAGACGCCGCGTGCGACATGCCGAGACGATAAAGCCCAAAGCCGGTTGCGGTGATCACGCTGATCGCGAGCACGCCCATCGATATCTTATTGCTGTTCATTGCCCCGGNTCCTTGTCGGATTTCGAATTGGTTGCATCGGCTGACACATCGGGTTCAGGTACGAGAAATTCCAACCACGCCCAGATGGCTGCGGCCTGTTTTTCGATTCGCAATCGCTCCAATTGGGTGTTGAGTTCCATACGCCGGGCTTCCAGCACGGTCGCCAGTGACCCCTTGCCGCCGCGGTATGCCGCAACGGATGCGTTGGTCTTCTCGGCGGCCAGGGGAATTAACGACTGGTCGTAGTCCCGCACCCTCAGCAGGTTGGAGCGCCAAGTCGCCAGCATGCGCTCGACTTCCGAATGATGCGCGCGGCGCATCTCTTCCCGCTCGGCACGTATCTCGGCGACTTTTTCGAGGCGCGCGGCGAGTTCCCGATCCTGGCGATTTTTTTGGTTCCATTGAAGCGGGATAGACGCACCGACGGAGACCATGTCGCTGAAGTTGTCGCCTCGCCTGCTAAACATAAGGGAGAGGCTCCAGTCCGCGTTCTTGTCCTCTCTTGCGACCTTGACCTCGGCCAGCGCGACCCGCTCCTTTGAGTTCAAGGCTTGAATTTCAGGATGCAAATCGACTTGGTGCGCTGTGTCTAGTCCATCCCAGTCGATATTGCTCAGGGCCGGTGCGGTGCCCAGCGGCAACCTCGCACTCTCTCCAATCCATCGTGCCAAGAGAGTGGTGGAATTGCTGAGATCCGCTCGCACCTCATGAATTCGATTATCGATGCGGGAAATCTCCTCTTGTGCTGCAAGAACGTTTGTTTGCGGGCCTCGCCCGCTTCGATAAGCCGTGGAAACAGCCTCTGTCATAAGGACAGCTTCTTCACGCTGGCGTTCGAGCAGCTTCAGTATGCGTTGTTGATAAAAGCGGTCGAACCAGGCGCGCGCGGTTTCGGTTCGGAGCCGCGCCAATTCCATTGACCGCAATGCCGACGTCAATTCTGCCTCGCGCTCAAATCGGTCGCGTCGGGCATCCCTTTTGTCACTTCCGGTGAATGTCTGCGTAACGCCTACCGAACGCATGGTCATGAAATCGTCTGTCAGGCTGTAGCGCATCGAACCAGTGACAGGCAAATTGTCGACCGAGAACCTGAGAACAGGGTCAGGCAGGCTACTCGCCGAAATCGCCCTTTCTCGGGATGACCGGCCCCTGGCGTCTTTGGCCTGCAAACTGAATGAACGTTCTTCCGCCAACCGAAGGGCATGATCAAAGGTCAATTCCGCTGCAGGTTCAGGCGCCTGTGCGAACGGCTCCTCGGGGAAACTGATCGTTAACGTGGCGACGGCAACAAGAAGACTTGAAAAGCCGCGGAAGGATTGAGCGACAAAAGTGGGGGGGGCTTTGGCTTCCCGCGGGGGCTCTTCATCCTTCGGCATTGGGACAGTGGACAGGAGTTCGTGATTTTCCGCGACGCCATGAGATGGTGGCACAAGTGTGACTAGGGTAAGCTCGGGCATCCCCGGAGCCAACCTCTTGATGGTGGACATATTGTTCGATCCTTCTTGGCGGACGGCTATCGAATGCCGCCGGAAACGGTGCACGCATACGCGAGGCTAACGACCAAGCTCAGGCCCGGTCCAAGGCACGCGCAGAGATCATCGAAGGATCAGGTTCGTGGGGGAGGGAATAAAAGACCGATTGCCCACGAGCGCAGGTATTCGGCTTTAACGATTCGAAGCGCGATGGTCTGTTGATCGGGAAATTCGTGCGTTGATGCACCAATGATCAAGGGAACAAGACAGGTTGAAACGCAAAACTCAGGCGGGCAAGATTGTTCCGGCGCGCAACAAGAACCTTCCGCTTCTCCGTTTCGGGCCGCATCGTTCTGACAGCTGATGACGTCCACTTGGCCAACGCTGGCGCCGCCTGATGTCGATAATCTATCCGAGTCCGCCCACGCAGCGACCACAGGTGGAAGCAACAAGGCAGATACCAGTAAAATCGCTGAGATCAGTCGAGGGAAAAGTCGCATCAGGGTTACAGAGCCAACAATCTGAAGCAGGGAAGGCAGTAGGCACGATATCAAATTTTTTTCGCGGCGCACCATCTTTGTTTTCGCAGAGCATCATATTTTTGTGACCGTACGACAACGTCATCGCATCGGACTGGAAAACGGACCAATCCATGGGGTCGAGCAAGAAGTAGGCCCATTATTACGATATTCAAGGTGCCGAAGATCAAGTGCCAGAGGCCAATGACATATTCGCCCATGCGGGGCTATGGTTGCCCTATTCCTGCGATTCGAAGGGCGTCTTCGGTCACGCCTCGCCCGGCACAACATGAGGCCAGAACGCCATTCACCGCCACGGCGGGAAGCGAGCGGACGCCAAGTTCCTTGGCCCTGGCCGCCACGTTTGTGTCTTTCATGTCGAGGATAGATACCTCGCAATTCGAACAGGCCATCTTGTTGACCATTTCGATGGTTTCCTCGCACAGGCCGCAGCCGGCGCTGAAGACTTCGATCTTACGTTTGTCAGCCATTGATTGATCTCCTTTGCTGATTTTCCAAATGACCAGTTCAGCCGGGAGCGCCCACACAAGCGGGACACTCGGCCTCTTGGCCGGATTGATGACTGCGTCGCATCGGCCAGGTGTTCCACAAGGACGCGGCGACAAGCACGCCAAGGCCGGCCCACATGACCGGGTCGCTGTCGAAGCCGAACTTGCCGATCAAGACAATCCCTGCAGCGATAAGACCCAAACCAAATGGCAGGTAGCCGCGCCGGGTCCGCGCGCGGTAGGCCAATGCAAGAACGGCAATGGCAAGGAACGCCCCGGTCAGGGGCAACAGATACGGCGTATAGTCGATGAACCCGATGCCGAGGCTGCTGAACAAACCGGCATAGGCCGGCCAACACGCGGGGCAGGCAAGTTTCGGCAACAAAGCGGCGCCGATGGATGGCACCATGGCCGCATTTAAGCGAAAGGCCCCAGCGGCCTTGTCGGATTCAGAACTTGGCGTCAGTGCCGCCACAATCTGATCGAGCGGCGGCACGCCACGCGCATCACCTTCCAACGTATAGATACGGCAACATGAACCGGTTTCTTCAAGAGGAATGCCTGATACGTCCTCGCCATCGACCAAGATCGTCGGCGAGCCATAGGAACGGACGTGATCCGGTGCGCCTGGATCATCGACCTCCCACTCCGACCAGGTAGGAGGCCGGCCGGCCGCACCGAACGCCGCGATCAATTGTTTCCGCGCGCCTTCGATATTCGGACAGGTCTTGTCATAGACGAGTTCAACAGCCGGCATGTCAAAGTCCTTTCTCGGCCTCCAGAGCATCGAGGATCGGGCACTCGCTCACCGGTCCTGTGCTGGGGCAAGCCTGTGTCCACGTCGCAAGGATGTCCCGCATCCTTGATAGGACGTCGATTTTGTCCTCGATCTCACTGAGTTTTCCCAGCGCCCGGTCGCGAACATCGCCGCACGATGCCCCCGGATCGGCCTTGAGCGAGAGAAGGTCACCGATATCCCGCAACGTGAACCCAACATCCTGGGCGCGTTTGATGAACTGGATATGCCGAACGGCGTCCGGCGCATATTTCCGATAGCCATTCGCATCCCGGTCAGGTGTTTCAATCAATCCCTGCTGTTCATAGTAACGCAGCGTTTCAACGCTTACGCCGCCTTGCCTGGCGACATCTCCGATGTTCAGCATTTCGGTGTCTCCATCGATTCCGGACACGATAACCCCTGTAGTATACTTCAGGGTCAAGACCGAATTTTGCCTTGATCCGGCCATGATTGATGGCAACACTCTCCAACCATGAGACGTCTGTTACGATCCCGCCTTCTAGTTTATACCCTGCTGCTCGCGGTGGGCGTGGGATCCGTCGTCTCCGTGGTTCAGGCAGGGCAAATGCGTGTCGATATGGCCACGGCGGGGGATACCCAAGGGGCCAGCGGCGACAACTGCACTGCCTGCGGTACCGGTGATGATAGCACAAAGATGTCGATGGATTGTGCATCGGCCTGTCATCTGTCCGCTGTCGATATGGTCGATGCTCTCGCAGCCGTTGGCATGATTGATGACCGGGCGTATCACCCAGACCGTAGGCAATTCGCTCGGTCTTCTGGGCCACTTCTCGACCCGTCTCCCCCTAAATCCATTCTCGGTTAGAGCGCTGCTGGCGGAAGCTTCCGCTTTCTCTGGATATCGGTCCTAGG
>NZRL01000195.1 GCA_002696205.1 Rhodospirillaceae bacterium
GCGGCGGCGGTGGTTGACGGATCGGCGCGGCTGACGGCGTTTCTTCGTTCCGGGGGCGCGTTCGTCCGGTCGACGGAAATAGCGGTGAACAAAGCGGAGACGGCGGCGGGATTCCGGATGGAAACGGGCGCGCTCTATGGGATGGTAAAGGACAATGCGGCCGTTCTTGAGGGCTTGCGGTCGCTGCCGGGCGCGGCGCTTTTCGGGGGCGGCGTTCCGATCATGTTTGCGGATGAAGTGATCGGCGCGATCGGGGTTTCGGGCGGTTCTGAAGATCAGGATATTGAATGCGCAAGAGCCGGCATTGCGGCGATCGAAGCGCTTCTGGCCGGCGAATCGCAGGCATTCGGAAATGAACGAGGCCTGGCTGATGACTGAGCGTCAGGAATTTTTGCATTTTATAGACGGGGCCTATCGGCCAAGCGCGTCCGGGAAGACGTTTCCGGTTGTGGCTCCGGCGACCGGCGAAATTTACGCCGCGGCGCATGAGGGCGGCGAAGCGGAAGTGAACGCCGCGGTGTCGGCGGCGCGGTCTGCGTTAAACGGCGCATGGGGCGCGTTGAGCATTGCGGACCGTACGGATCTGGTCATTTCGGTTGCGGATGAAATTAACGCGCGGTTTGACGACTTTCTGGAAGCGGAAATCATCGACACCGGCAAGCCGAAGTCACTTGCTTCGCATATCGATATTCCGCGCGGCGCGGCGAATTTCAAAATGTTCGCTGACACGATCCGAACGATTTCGGGGGAAGCGTTTGAGACAGCGACGCCAGACGGCGCGGGTGCGATCAATTATTCCGTACGCAAGCCGCGTGGCGTGATTGCAGTCATTTGTCCGTGGAATTTTCCGCTTTTGCTGATGACGTGGAAGGTCGGGCCGGCGCTGGCTTGCGGCAATACGGTTGTTGTCAAACCGTCGGAGGAAACGCCCGCGACGGCGACGCTGCTCGGCGAGGTGATGAACAAGGTGGGTGTGCCAAAGGGCGTCTATAATGTCGTTCACGGCTACGGACCGGGATCGGCGGGCGAATTCCTGACGTCTCATCCCGGCGTCGACGGCATTACCTTCACCGGAGAGACGCGCACCGGCGAGGCGATTATGAAAGCTGCGGGAACAGGCGTGCGTCCGGTATCGCTGGAGCTTGGCGGCAAGAACTCGGCGATTGTGTTTGCGGATGCTAATCTCGACAAGGCGATCGAAGGGACCATGCGCTCGGTCTTCGCCAATTGCGGTCAGGTTTGTCTTGGTACGGAGCGTGTTTATGTCGAACGACCTGTTTTCGACGAGTTCGCTGCGCGCCTTAAGACGGGCGCGGAAGCTCTCAAAGTCGGCGGCCCTATTGAAGAGGGGGTGAGCCTCGGACCGCTGATCAGCGCCGAGCATCTGGACAAAGTGTTATCTTACTACGAATTGGCGGAACAGGAAGGGGCGCAAGTGCTGACCGGCGGCGGTCGCCTTGCGCTCGGCTGTGCGACGAAAAACGGTTTTTTTGTCGAGCCGACGATCTGGACGGGCCTGACTGACGAGTCTCGTGTGATGCGAGAGGAAATATTCGGACCGTGTTGTGTGTTGACGCCATTCGATGATGAAGAGGAAGTCATCGCGCGGGCGAATAACACATATTATGGTCTTGCAGCGTCGGTCTGGACCGATAGTCTTTCGAGAGCGCATCGCGTTGCGCGCCAGCTCGATGTGGGCGTTTGCTGGGTGAACAGCTGGTTCCTGCGGGATTTGCGGACAGCATTCGGCGGCGCCAAGGCCTCCGGGGTTGGTCGCGAGGGCGGCGTTCATTCGCTTGAATTCTACACTGAGCTTGAAAATATCTGCGTGAAATTGTGAACGGGCGGGTGGCATGACGGACAGCATACGGACTGCGGCGGATCGGCTTTGGCGCGCAGCTGAGTCCAAGGAGCCATGCGCGCCGGTGCGCGATTTGATCGGCGAGCTTGAGATCGGCGAGGCCTACCAGGTTCAGGAGATCAACACGGCGCGTCGCCTTGAGGCGGGGCGCCGGCTTGTCGGGCGTAAGACAGGACTGACGGCGAAGGCGGTGCAGGCCCAGCTTGGCGTTGATCAGCCCGATTACGGGATGCTGTTTGACGACATGGACATGCCGCTTGGGTCGGAAATTTCCGTGGCTGCGGTGATGCAGCCGAAGGTCGAGGCCGAAATTGCCTTCATCATGGGCGATGATCTGAATGCCGATACGCTGACATCGGCGGATATTTTGGCGTCGGTCGCCTATGCGGTGGCGGCGATCGAGGTTGTCGGCAGCCGGGTGAAGGGCTGGGACATTGGCATCCACGACACCATTGCTGACAATGCGTCGAGTGGGGTGTTTGTGCTGGGCGATGCGCCGCGGCGCCTTTCCGAGATCGATTTGCGGCTGTGCGGAATGGTGATGGAGCGGCGAGGCGAGCCGGTTTCAGTCGGGGCGGGCGTTGCGTGCCTGGGCAGCCCGGTGACGGCGTGTCTGTGGCTGGCAAAGGTGATGGCGCGTGAGGGCCGGCCGCTTGTCAACGGCGATATTGTGCTGACTGGAGCCTTGGGTCCTATGGCCGGTGTGGAAGCAGGCGATGCGGTGACAGCGCGGATCAACGGGCTTGGTTCGGTGACGGCGTTTTTTACGGACTGACAGGAAGGGCGAGTTGAATGGCAGGTAAAGTGAAATGTGCGATTGTCGGGTCCGGCAATATCGGCGCCGATCTGATGATCAAGGTGATGCGAACGTCGGATGTCCTGGAGATGGGGGCGATGGTCGGCATCGATCCGGATTCTGACGGACTGGCGCGGGCGAGGAAGCTGGGCGTTGCGGCGACCCATGAGGGCATGGACGGCCTCGTCAAGATGCCGGTGTGGAAGGACATCGAGGTTGTGTTCGACGCGACGTCGGCGAAGGCGCATGAATACCATAACGAACTTTGCAAGCGCGACGGCAAGCGGATGGTGGACCTCACGCCGGCGGCGATCGGCCCATACTGCATTCCCGTCGTGAACGCCGGGGAGCATCTCGACAAACAGAATGTCAATATGGTGACGTGCGGCGGTCAGGCGACGATCCCGATTGTGCATGCGGTGCGGCGGGTGTCGCAAAGCGTTCCCTATGCGGAGATTGTGGCGTCTGTTTCTTCGAAGTCGGCAGGACCAGGCACGCGGGCGAATATCGATGAGTTCACCGAGACGACGGCGAAGGGCGTTGAGGTGTTGGGCGGCGCCGAGCATGGCAAGGCGATCATCATTCTCAATCCGGCCGAGCCGCCCCTGATCATGCGCGACACGGTTTACGCCTTTTCAGTGGGCGGCAAGGAAGCGGAGATCGAGAAGTCGGTCGAAGATATGGTCGCCGCGGTCCAGGAATATGTGCCGGGTTATCGTCTCAAGCAAAAAGTGCAATTCGAGCGTTTCGGCGGCAACCGTAAGCTGAAGATCCCGGAACTTGGCGAATATGAAGGCGTTAAGGTGACGGTGTTCCTGGAAGTGGAGGGGGCGGCCCATTACCTGCCGGCTTATGCGGGCAATCTGGACATCATGACCTCGGCGGGCCTGACAATCGGCGAGCGCATGGTGAAGCATCTGGCGGAGGCGGCGGCGTGAGCGGGCTGATCAAGGATCCGACGAAGGAAAAAATCTACGTGCAGGATGTAACGCTGCGCGACGGCATGCATGCGATCCGCCACCTTTACGGCATCGATCATGTGGCAAAAATTGCAAAGGCGCTGGACGAGGCCGGGGTAGATGCGATCGAGATCGCCCATGGCGACGGGATTCGCGGGTCGAGCTTCAATTACGGGTTCGGCGCTCATACGGACTGGGAATGGATCGAGGCTGTCGCCGACGCAGTCGACCGTGCCGTGGTGACGACGCTGATCCTGCCGGGCATCTGCACGATCACCGATCTGAAGCGGGCCTATGAGCTTGGCGTGCGTTCGGTGCGGGTGGCGACCCATTGCACGGAGGCCGACGTCGCCCGCCAGCATATCGGCGCGGCGCGTGATCTTGGCATGGACACCATCGGCTTTTTGATGATGAGCCATATGGTCGAGCCGGAAAAGCTCGCCGAGCAGGCGCTTTTAATGGAAAGCTACGGCGCGCAATGCGTTTATGTGACCGATTCCGGCGGCGCGCTTGATATGGACGGATACGCGGCGCGGTTCGAGGCCTACAACAAGGTCCTCAAGGACGAGACCGAGCGGGGCGTGCACGCCCACCACAATCTGTCGCTCGGCGTCGCCAACTCGATTGTCGCGGTGCAGAAGGGCGCCCGGCGGGTTGACGCCTCGCTAGCGGGCATGGGCGCGGGCGCGGGCAATGCGCCGCTGGAAGTCTTTGTTGCGGCGGCCGACCGCAAGGGCTGGAACACCGGTTGCGACGTCTTCAAGCTGATGGATGCGGCGGAAGATCTTGTGCGACCCTTGCAGGACCGTCCGGTGCGGGTCGACCGGGAAACCCTGATGCTCGGTTATGCGGGCGTTTATTCGAGCTTCCTGCGTCATTCGGAAAAAGCGGCGGAAGAATACGGCGTCGACGTGCGCGACATCCTTGTCGAGCTGGGGCGTCGCGGCATGGTCGGCGGCCAGGAGGACATGATCGTCGATGTCGCGCTTGATATCCTGAAAGAGCGCGAGCAGGCGGGAGCGGCGTAGATGGCCGGTCTTGAGGAACTGGCCGTGATTGTCGACGAGGCGCAGCGCGCGGCGCGCGCGATCCCGCAATTGACCAAAGACCATCCGGACCTGTCGGTGTCGGACGCTTATGCGATCCAGGCCCTGTCGGTGGCGCGGCGGATCGCGCGCGGCGAGAAGCGCATCGGCGTCAAGATGGGTCTGACCAGCCGCGCGAAGATGATCCAGGTCGGCGTCGAGGAAGCGGCCTGGGGACGGTTGACCGACGCGATGCTGCTGGAGGAGGGCGGCGTCCTGAAAAAATCCGCTTTCGTGCATCCGCGGCTTGAGCCGGAAATCGTCTTCCTCCTGAAGAAACGGCTCTCGGGCAAGGTGTCCGCGCTGGAGGCGATGGCGGCGGTTGAGGCGGTCGCGCCGGCGATGGAGGTGATCGACAGCCGTTACGAGAACTTCAAGTTCGCACTGCCGGACGTTGTCGCCGACAACACCTCGTCGTCGGGGCTCGTGATCGGCGCCTGGCGATCGCCGGAAATCGACGTCTCCAACCTTGGCATGGTGCTGTCAGTGAACGGGCGGCCGAAAGAAATCGGCTCGTCCGCGGCTATCCTCGGCCACCCATTGCGCTCGCTTGTGGCGGCCGCACGTATGAGCGCGGAATGGGGCGAGGCGCTGGAGCCCGGCCATATCGTCATGGCCGGAGGGGCGACGGCGGCGCATCCCGCCAGCATCGGAGAGACGATCAGCCTTGAGGTGCAAAATCTCGGCGGCGTCTCGATCAATGTGGAGACGTAAGGTCTGTGCCGATTATTGACGTCACCATGCTGGAAGGACGCACGGCGGAAGAAAAGGCGACATTGATCCGTGAACTGACCGATGCGGCGGTGCGTGCGGTCCATGCGCCGATCCAGTCCGTGCGCGTCATTATCAGGGAAGTGCCGCCCGAACACTTTGCCGCCGCGGGCGTTTCGAAAGCGGAAGAACGCGCAAAACTAGCAAGCGGCGATGCAAAAGGATAGAAAAATGAGTCACAATCCCGAAATCGGCAAGTCCATCGACGCTGGCGGCGTTAAGACCAACTATCATGATCTGGGCGAGGGACGCCCGGTGATCCTGATTCACGGCTCGGGGCCTGGCGTGACGGCCTGGGCGAACTGGCGGCTCAACCTGCCGGTGCTGTCGGAGCGCGTGCGTGCAATTGCGCCGGACATGCTGGGCTTCGGCTACACAGAGCGGCCGGCGGACGGCGTTTACAATATGGAGCGCTGGCGCGGGCATCTGATGGATCTTGCCGACGCACTCGGCCTTCAGGAATTTGATATTATCGGCAACTCTTTCGGCGGCGCGCTCGCGCTCTCCATGGCGGTTCATCATCCGGACCGCGTCCGGCGCATGGTGTTGATGGGAGCGGCCGGCCTTGAATTCGAGCTGACCGAAGCGCTCGACAAAGTGTGGGGTTATGAACCGTCGGTAGAGGCGATGCGTGCGATGCTTGACATCTTCGCCTATGACAACTCGCTCGTCTCAGACGAGCTTGCCGAAATGCGCTACCGGGCGAGCATCCAGCCGGGCTTTCACGAGGCCTTCAGCGCCATGTTCCCGGCGCCGCGCCAACAACACATAACCGCGCTTTCAACGCCGGAAAAAGAAATTGCGAAGATCGCCTGCCCAACGCTGATCCTGCACGGGCGTGAAGACCGTGTTCTGCCCATGAGCAACAGCCTGCGGCTGTTCGATCTCATCAGGACGTCCGAAGTTCATCTGTTCGGCAAGTGCGGCCATTGGACCCAGATCGAGCACAAGGACCGGTTCAATCTCCTGGTCTCTGACTTCCTTGCGCGGGAGTGACGACGGATTGACTGATCGTGCGTCTCTTCCTCCACTAGCTGATGGAATCCGGATATCGTGACTGACACAACAATCAACATCGACGTACTGATAGCGGGCGCCGGCCATGCCGGGGCGCAGGCTGCGTTGATGCTGCGCAAGCTTGGATATGCCGGCGCGGTCGCGATGGCGGGGGCGGAGGCTGATCCTCCCTATGAGCGTCCGCCCCTATCCAAGGCCTATCTGGCTGGCGAGGAGCCTTTCGAGCGCATGATGATGCGCCCGAAGGAAGCATGGGCCGAGCTGAATATCGATCTGCTTCCCGGGCGCAAGATCGTCTCGGTCGATCCTGCGGCACATGAAGCGCGCTGCGAGGATGGCGAGAGGATTACTTACGGCAAGATGATCTGGGCGGCGGGCGGCGCGCCGCGGCGGCTGCCGGCGCCGGGCGGCGACCTAGCCGGGATCCATGTCATCCGTACGCGTGCGGATGTAGATGCTATCCGCGCCGGGCTCGACAGCGCCGGGAACATTGTCATCATCGGCGGCGGGTATATCGGTCTTGAAGCGGCGTCGGTGCTGGTCGGCATGGGCAAACGCGTCGTCGTCCTCGAAGCCCAGGAGCGGCTGCTGGCGCGGGTGGCGGGACCGGCGCTGTCGGCTTTTTACGAGAAGGAGCATCGCAGGCGGGGCGTCGACATCCGGCTCGGCGCAAAAATCGAAGCGATCATTGAGAAGGGCGGCCGCCCTGCGGGGGTGCGCCTTGCCGGCGGCGCCGACCTGCCGGCGGACCTTGTGATCGTCGGGATCGGCATCGCCCCGGAGGTCGAGCCGCTGATCGCGGCGGGCGCCGAAGAGGCGCGCGGCGGCGTGAAGGTCGATCAATTTTGCCGCACCAGCCTGCCAGACATCTACGCCGCCGGCGATTGCGCCGCGCACGCGAACCGCTACGCCGGCGGCGCGGTCATCCGCCTTGAATCGGTGCAGAACGCGCATGATCAGGCGGCTGTGGCCGCTGCGTCGATCGCAGGGGCTGCGAAACCCTACGACGCCGTTCCCTGGTTTTGGTCCGATCAGTACGACCTCAAACTGCAGACCGCCGGGCTTTCATCCGGCTATGACAGGGCGGTCCTGCGCGGCGATCCCGACAGCCGCTCCTTCTCCGTGGTCTATCTGAAGGACGGCCGCGTCATCGCCCTCGACTGCGTCAACGCCACCCGCGACTATGCGCAAGGCCGGCGCCTCGTCGCCGCCGGCGGCGCGTGCGACCACGAAACCATCGCAGACCCAAGTGCGCCCCTCTTCAAACCGGCCGCTAGAAAAGGGTAACCAAAGAGGCCGATTAATAGGAAAAGGCGCCGCCATAATCGCC
>NZRL01000196.1 GCA_002696205.1 Rhodospirillaceae bacterium
TCGACAGCCGGTGATCGCCGTGAGGGGTCAGCAGGATCTCCACGTCATCGCTCTTCAACAATTCGGCGAAAGCAAGCGCATGGGCGTAGGGGACAGCGTCGTCCTTCATGCCCTGCAGGATGCGTACGGGACAGCTTATGTCGACTTGTCCTTGCGCCATGATCAGGTGATTGCGGCCGTCCTCGATCAGTTTGCGCGTATAGATTTCAGGCTCGTCCGAATAGTCCGACGGCATTTCCAGTTTGCCGTCCCGCATCAATGTCTCCTGCTGTTCGGCAGAGAAGGACGGCCACATCAGTCTTTCGGTGAAATCCGGGGCAGGCGCGATAAACACGATCGCCGCGGCCTTTTCAGGCCTTTTCAGGGCGATGAGGGCGGCGATCCATGCGCCCATGGAAGAGCCGACGAAAATTTGCGGGCCGTCGGTTCTGGCGTCGATCATGGCGAGCGCGTCAGCGGCCCAATCGCCGATGCATCCGTCTTCAAACCTGCCGTCGGATTCTCCGTGGCCGGAATAGTCGAAGCGCAAATAGGCGCGCCCCTGTTCCTCAGCCCATTGGTTTAGATGCTCCGCCTTCGTTCCCAGCATGTCGGACCGGAACCCGCCCAGCCAGACAATCCCGGGCTCGCCCATGGCATTCCCGGTCAGGCGGCGATAGGCGAGGCGGCCATGGGGCCCGTCGATAAACTCTTTGGGGGCAGTCATGATCATGCAGTCCTTTTCGGCTGGCGGCTCGCTGCTGCGCGCGCCTTTTCGGGGAAAACCCGTTAACCAAGGCGGGGCGGATGACAGCGCTGGCGATCTCACCGGATTCCGGGAAATAGTGCAAATTTCACGGGACTTTAGGGCCAAAAGGCGACCCGGCGGAGATGATTTTTCAAAGCGGCCGGATTTGCGCCGAATTCCCGCTTGACGCCCGCCGCCCCCTATCTTAAACCGCGCGCTCCGACAGGCCGCGAGGCCAGTCCATTGCGGGTGTAGCTCAGTTTGGTTAGAGCGCCGGCCTGTCACGCCGGAGGTCGCGGGTTCAAGTCCCGTCACTCGCGCCAGATTTTCTTTCAAATTCCAATGTTTACTTGGTCCGGTTTAGGGACGCACCTGCCCAAAGGCTGTTGGGTAAGCACAGGGTAAGCGGCTCAAATCCAAAGTCGACAACACTGGACAGGTGTGAACAAAGTCATAGCAATCGACCGACAGTATCGAACGGGCGCGCCCGGCTTGGTGACGGACAATAGCGCGCGCTAAATTTGATCTGCGAATCGAGCTCGTGCTGTCAGAGTGTTTCGGTAACGCCATGTTTGAAGTCGGCTTGTCATACCCTAGCTGTCCGAAAGCGCGCTCAAAGAAGCTCGGGTAAGGCGCTTTGGTTGCTTTCCTACGGGCAAGGGCAACGCTGCGCTTTCTCTTCCGGCGGGGATACTGGTGAAGCGCGACGGATCGAAACGCGGACATGTCGGCATTTCGGTGGCTGCCAGCGCGGCGTTTGCCGCAGGTGGCGCAACATCCGCTTCAGTAATTGTTATAACGTATCATTTGACGGGGCGTATCAGCAGGCCGCCATTGGAAAATCTTGTGGGTCTAGTTTGAGGTAGGGCCAAGGCTATTTCGGGCCATCGTCCCGGCGCTCCTGCGATGTGATGAAAAAACATAATGATTTGTCAGGGGTTTTGCAGTAGGACGCGATTGAGATGATGTCAGCCATTCGACATATGCGCCGCGTCATTGCGGTATTTATGGTTGCGCTGTGGGGCGCAGTCGGCATTGTCGCGCCTGCTCACGCAGCAGAAGAAGACATTCATCATGCGACACAACACGAAGCAGACAGCGAGCGGCTGGTCTCCCAAGGCGAGCCATCCGATGAAGGATCGACACACCCGGAACATGCAGTGCATTGTCATTCGGGCGCATGCCATTATCACGCGCTTGCACGTACTGGGGTCGACCCCTCTTCCATAGCGCTCTTTGCAAGCAAGATTGTCGCGCCGCAAGACGGCGTGGTCCCTCAAACATCGATATTAACTCTGTTTCGTCCTCCGCGAATCTGACTGATCGCGCGCGCCCTTGCGCGCCCATCAGTAATTTTGATTCCTAGAGGACAATGACCAATGACCATCAGATTATGCGGGCTCGCGCTCGCCGCTATCNCGGCGTGCGGGCTCGGCGCCGCGGCGGCGCAAGAGAACGCCGTTGATACTGGCCTGACGATAGGACAGTTTCTAGAAGACGCCGCGCGCAATCATCCAAGACTCGAAGAAGCGCGCGCCGAACTTGATGCGGCGGAAGCGCGTGGGCGCGCCAATTCTCGACCGCTATATAATCCAGAATTCGAAGGCGAATTCTCTGACAGCGAAGACGATGCGGATGACAGTCGTTCTGTGGGCCTGTCAAAAGCCTTCGACATCACTAACAAGCGCGCGACGCGGGCGAAGGGCGCGCGTAGCGCCGTCGAAGCCGCAAGGTTTGCCTATGAAGCGGAAAAGCGTGCTTTCTTCGCCGAACTCCTGACCGCGCTGGCGGATTATCAGGCGAGCAAACGCCTTTCCGAACTGGCGGCTCAAAGGGCCGAAGTCGCGCGCGAGTTTTCGTCTATCGCGGACCGCCGCGCGGAAGCCGGCGACCTGTCAAAGCCGGAGCGTCTTGCTGCGCGCTTGAGTCTTTCGCAGGCTACCGCCGAGCAAACGACAGCCCGCACCGAGTTTTCGGAAGCGCGACAAACTCTGACGGCGCTTGTGGGCGAAGTGATGCCGGCCTGGCCTGTGCTGCCTGACCCGCCGGCAGGGGCGCCGTCGCTCGATATGACGCTGGTCCGCCGCTTGCCGGAACTACGCGCGGCGGAAGCGCGCGCCGACGCGCTGTCGGCCGAAATCCGGTTTGCAAAAAAAGCGCGCATTCCCGATCCGACCATCGGCGCGGCTTATGGCCGCGAAGGGGACGCCGATTTCGCCGGCGTCCGATTGTCCGTACCCATTCCGGTTTTTGCGTCCGGTCAGGCCGAAGTCGATGAAGCGCGCGCCGAACGCATTGCCGCGGAGCAAGCGATCCGCAATCAGTTGCGCAATGCCGAAGCGCGGCTCGTCGAAGCCAGCGGGCGCTACGCCGTCGCGGACGGGACTTGGCGCGCGTGGATGCGGGATGGGTCGGACGTCCTCGAAGAGCAACGCCGCGTGCTCGATCAGCTTTGGCGGTCGGGCGATATCACGGCGGTCGAATATCTCGTGCAGCTCGATCAAACCTACAGCGCGGAACGCGCAGGGATAGAACTTCAAGGGTCGTTATGGCGCGCCTGGATCGATTGGCTCGATGCATCCGGGACACTCAACGAATGGATGGAGACTTTGTAATGCGTAACTATCGAAAACTGAATTCAGGCCTTGGGCTGGCGATTGTCGCTCTTGGGACGCTGGCGATTGCGGGCTGCTGGGCGTCCGACGCTGAAGAAAAGCCAGCTTCAGTTGGGCAGCCGGAAGGCGGCCATGGTGAGGAAGGCGGCGGTCACATCGAAATGACGGCGGCGGAGCGAAGCGCCAAGGGGGTCAAATCCATTGCGCTTGGCATGCGAGGGCTGACCGGTGAGTTCATTGCGCCGGGCGAGGTGACGGCGAACCGGTACAAGACGGCGCAGGTCNCGCCGCGCATCAGCGCGCAGATTGTCGAGCGACATATCGTGCGCGGAGAGAAAGTCGAAGAAGGCGCGCCGCTGGTTACGCTCTCCAGCGTCGAAATGGCCGAAGCGCAAGGCGCACTCATCATCAACGATAAAGAATGGCGCCGCGTTCGAAATCTCGGACGGGACGTCGTTTCTGAAAAGCGCTTTGTCGAGGCGGACGTTGCGCGCCAGCAGGCTCACGCCAAACTCCTCTCGTTCGGCATGGCGGAACAGGAAGTCGCCGCACTTCTGAAAACCGGCGACGCTAGCAAGGCGACAGGCCGCTTTTTATTGTTTGCGCCGCAAGCCGGCACTGTCGTCCGCGACGATTTCACCCTGGGAGAGTTTGTCGATCCCGGCCGGGTGCTGGTCGAAATCAGCGACGAAACGACGGTCTGGGTTGAAGCCCGATTGACCGCCGAACAGGCGCAACGAATAGCCGTCGGCGCAGCCGCACGCGTCAAATCGAGCGTCGGCCACTGGGAGGAAGGCAAAGTCATCCAGCTCCAGCATGCGCTCGATGAAACGACGCGCACTTTAATGGCGCGCATAGAGATCGGCAATGCAGATGATGATTTTCACGCTGGTCAATTCGTTGACGCTGCGATCTCCGTTGGCGCTGGCGATGAAGCCTTGGCCTTGCCGGAAAGCGCGGTCGTCCTGATGGACGGCGCGCCGACGGTTTTCCGCATCGAGGGCGATGAAATCGAACCCGTCAGTGTTGAAACCGGCGCCGCCAGCGGCGGCTGGATCGAAATTGCCTCCGGCGTTGCTGAAGGCGACGAAATCGTCACCGAACAAACCTTTCTCCTCAAATCGCTCATTCAAAAGACGAAAATGGGCGAAGGCCACGGGCATTAGGAGCGCGACCCATGTTGAACAAACTCGTTGAATTCTCGCTCCAGTATAAATTCCTGGTGCTCATCATTTTCGCCGTCGTCGGCTTTCTGGGCTGGCGCGCCGTCACAACCGTTCCCATCGACGCGTTCCCGGACGTAACGCCCGTGCAGGTCAACATTTACACGGAATCGCCGGGCCTCGCCGCAGAAGACGTTGAACAATTGCTGACATTTCCTGTGGAGTCGGCGATGGCGGGACTTCCCGACGTTTCGGAAATCCGCTCAGTGAGTCTGTTCGGCCTTTCCTATGTCGCGGTCTACTTCAAGGACAGCGTCGATATCTATTTCGCACGCCGACTTGTCATGGAACGGCTTGCGGAAGTTCGCGACCGGATACCGGAAGGCTACGGCTCACCGGAAATGGGTCCGAACGCTTCCGGTCTCGGGCAGGTCTTCTGGTACACGCTCGAACGCGTCGATGATTCCCTTAAAGGCGACATCAGCGATATGGATTTGAGGACCCTGCAGGACTGGAACGTGCGCCTCATCCTGCGCACGGCGGCGGGTGTCGATGACGTCATGTCCTGGGGCGGGCAGGAGCGCCAGTTCCAGGTCCAGATCGATCCCTTGCAACTTATCAAATACGAGCTTGGGTTTTCTGATGTCGTCGAAGCGCTTGAGGCGAATAACCGGCAGGTCGGCGGGCAATATATCGATCAGGGGCCGGAGCAATATCTCGTTCGCGGGCTTGGTCTTGTGCGGAATGAAGCCGATATCGGCAGTATCGTCGTCAAGGTTAAAGATGGCGCTCCCGTCTATATTCGCGATGTCGCGAAAGTCGAACAGGCGCCGGCGCTGCGCTTCGGCGCCGTCACCCGAGACGGTGAAGAAGTCGTGCTCGGCATGGCGCTCGCGCGTATCGGCGAGAACGCCAAAAATGTCGTCGATGCGGTAAAGGAAAAAGTCGAAACGGTTGAAGGCGCTCTGCCCGACGGCGTCATAATCAAGCCGATCTACGACCGCACCGAACTCGTTGAGAAAGCGGTCGGCACGGCGGAGAAGGCCTTGATCGAAGGTTCGATTCTCGTGGCTATCGTGCTGTTCCTTTTCCTTGGTGAAATCCGCTCGGCTCTGGTCGTGATCACCGCGCTGCCGCTCGCCATGCTCATCGCCTTTATTTTCATGGGGCAGGCGGGACTCTCGGCCAATCTCATGTCGCTTGCGGGCCTCGCCATCGGCATCGGCATGATGGTCGATGGCGCCGTCGTCATGGTCGAAAACTCATTCCGGATCATGGCGGAACGCAAGGAGGACGGGGGCGAGGTCAACCGCACCGCCGCCGTTTTGCAGGCCGCGCGGGAAGTCGCCAATCCGATCGCCTTCGCGATCATGATTATTATCGTCGTCTTCCTACCCCTGTTCAGTCTTGAAGGGCTTGAAGGAAAACTCTTCAAGCCTATGGCGTTTAATATCAGTTTCGCCATGGCCGGATCGTTAATCCTGACGCTGACCATCATTCCGGTGCTGGCGGCGATGATCCTGAAGCCCAAGGAAGAGCGCGACACCATGCTGATGCGCGTCATCAAACGCGGCTATCTGCCCCTGATCGCATGGTGTCTCGACAACAAACAAAAGGTAGGCGTCGCCGCCGGCGGCCTCCTTGTCGCCAGCCTCGCGCTCTTTCCCTTCCTCGGTAAAGAATTCATGCCGCAATTGCAGGAAGGCTCGATCATGTGGCGGGTGACTTCGATCCCGTCGACCTCGCTCGATCAGTCGGTCGAGATTTCGAAGGAGATCGAACTCGCTCTTGGCGAGTTTCAAGAAGTTGAAACCACCATCGCCATGATCGGCCGGGCCGAAAAGGGCGAAACCGCCGACGTCAATTACATGGAAATCTACACGGCCTTGAAACCGCAAAGCGAATGGCCGCGCAAGCGTTCCGTCGCTTCGCTCGCCGACGATATGCGCGAGAAACTTGAAGAAACAGTGCCGACATCTGTCGTCGCCTTCACCCAGCCGATCCAGATGCGCGTCGAAGAGTTGATCTCCGGCGTGCGGGCGACGCTGGCCGCCAAGATCTACGGTCAGGATCTTGCCGAACTTGACCGGCTCAGTCAGGAAATCAAGGAGGCGATATCCGGCGTGCCGGGCGCAGCGGACCTCTCTCTTGAAGCCAATATCGGAAAGCCGCAAATCCGTATTCGGGTCGATCGTGCCGAACTCGCGCGTTACGGCATGAATGCCGATGACGTTCTCAATGTCGTTCGCACCGGCATCGGCGCAGAGCCCGTTGGCACCCTTATCGACGGCGTCAGGCGGTTCGACATTACGGCGCGCCTTCAAGATGCATCGAAAGCGTCCATGGAGTCGATCCGCAATATTCCGCTGCAGACGGCGGATGGCGCGATCATTCCGCTGGGCCGGGTTGCGACGGTTACGTCGGCGGAAGGCTATTCCTTCGTCCGACGTGAACAGTTGCAGCGCTACGCCGTCATCCAGATGGATGTGCGCGGGCGCGATGTTGATGGTTTCGTCAAGGACGCCAACGAGGTCATCGCGGCGAATGTGGACTTGCCGCCGGGCTACTGGATCGAATGGGGCGGCGCCTTTGAAAACCAGCAGCGGGCGCTTGCGAAACTCTCGCTGATTGTCCCGGCGACGATCTTTTTCATCTTCGTACTGCTCTACACCGCATTCAACTCAGTGAAATACGCTGCGTTGATTATCGCCAACGTACCTTTCGCGGCGAGCGGCGGGCTCTTCGCTCTCTTCATCACCGGGCAATATTTGTCGGTGCCGTCGGCGATCGGCTTTATCGCCGTCTTCGGCGTCGCAATGCTGAACGGGATCGTTCTGGTAAGTTTCATCAACGAACAACGGGACGCGGGCTTCTGTGTTCGCGACGCCGTACGGCGAGGAACAGAACTGCGTTTGCGGCCCGTTCTGATGACGGCGAGCGTCGCGATTCTCGGTCTGATCCCGATGCTTCTGTCTTCGGGCGTGGGCGCTGAGACGCAAAGGCCGCTGGCTTCTGTCGTCGTTGGGGGTTTGCTGACGTCGACGGCGCTGACGCTGATCCTCCTGCCGGTCATCTATGAATGGATGGAAACGCGGGGCCGCAAGTTTCAGTCGTCTCCGGTCCGAGGCGATCTCGACCTCGCAGACCCGCACGCAAAAGCAGCCGAATGAAAGGAGGCGCATCATGATTGAGATCAAAGCGTTCATTCATCGTAGTCGGGCCGCGAGCGTCGTTCGCGCGTTGCGAAAGAGCGGTTTCGTCAACATGACGGCCGTAGACGTCAAAGGCATGGTCAAGGCGCTCGATGAGAAAGACCAGCAGTATTCAACGGAGCTTGGCGACCGCGTGATCACGGAGGTGAAGCTGGAGCTTGTCTGCGAAGACGACAGGCTCTCGGAAGCCGCGGATCTCATACGCGCCAGCGGGAAAACCGATATGGAGGAATCGGGCTTCATTTATGTGAGCAAGATCACGGCCGCGATTCCGATTTGAGTCTTTAGTTTCTGGTCTCGCAGTTCATGTGTCATTACGAATTGCGAGCGGGCGATAGCGCCAACTTCCTGCGCGCGTAGTCGTCCGGCGTAACCAGAGGAGCCGCCGGGTTCGTCCCCCTAACCCGGCGGCTCCGCCTTTTCTTTTCAATAAAGGTATCGCTTCCACACCTGCCGGTCGCTTTACTCGCATTGTCCTAACTTAATTGCCCATCAGAGGATTTTTTGCCGTGAATAAAACAAGCCGGCCGACCGACAAAGCCACGCAAGACAATCATCAGCACGACGATTGGCTAAACAGCTTGTTGGACGGCAGGGCTGAACTCGTCTTCTCGTTAATGTGCGGCGCCGCACTTCTTGCTGGTTGGCTCGGGCCGAAAATATCGGCGATGCCTGACGGCGTTGCGTTTGGCTTGTTATTGGCTGCATATTTTTTCGGCGGGTATTTCACGCTGAAAGAAGCAATCGGAAAAGTTTCACACGGCAAATTTGAGATCGACTTTCTTATGCTCGTCGCCGCAGGCGGCGCGGCTGTCCTCGGCGAATGGGCGGAGGGCGCGTTCCTCCTGTTTCTGTTCAGCATCGGCCACGCCCTTGAAAATTACGCGATGGCGAGAGCCCGTAACGCCATATCAGCGCTCGCCGATCTTGCCCCCCAGGAAGCGCTTGTTCGCCGTGACGAACGCGAGGCCGTGGTGCCTGTTGACGAGCTGATACCGGGCGACATCGTAATCGTTCGCTCTAATGAGCGCATTCCCGCTGACGGGTTCGTCGTTAAGGGCGAAAGCAGTGTCAACCAGGCGCCCATTACAGGCGAAAGTGCCCCGGTCGACAAAGCCCCCGTTAAAGATCGCAGCGCCGCGGCTGACAATCCGGATAATATCAAACCGGCGCAAAAGGTCTTCGCGGGCTCGATAAACGGCGCCGGGAGCCTTGAAATTCAGGTGACCCGGCGAGCCTCTGAAACGACGCTGGCCCGCGTTATTGATATGGTCAGCGCCGCTGAGACCAGGCAATCGCCGACACAAAGTTTCACCAAGAAGTTTGAAAAGGTGTTCGTCCCCTGTGTGGTCGCGCTCGCCTTCGTCACGGCTTTGTCGTGGCTCGTTCTCGATGAAGCTCCCGCACAGAGTTTTTATCGTTCTATGGCGGTGCTGGTCGCGGCCAGCCCTTGCGCTCTCGCCATCGCAACGCCCAGCGCGATTCTCAGCGGCATCGCGCGCGCCGCGCGCGGCGGCGTGCTGATCAAGGGAGGCGCGCCTCTTGAATCGCTGGGCAGACTAGATTCGATTGCATTCGACAAGACAGGCACGCTCACATCCGGAGAGCCGAAGCTTGTTGAAGTTTCGCCCGTCGCCGGCATATCGGAGGTGGAGCTTCTTCGTGTCGCCGCGGCTGTTGAAGCGCTCAGCGACCACCCTCTGGCAGAGGCGATCGTTCGCGATGTTAAAGAGCGAATGGGAACCGTTGAACGCACTGCGACGGAATTCAAGAGCATCACGGGCAAAGGCGTTTCCGCGCGATTGAATGGAGAACTCGTCCACATCGGAAAAGCGGCGCTCTTTGCTGATAATGACGGAACGCCGCTGCCGGATGATCTTCGCGTCACCGTCAAAAGCATGTCTGCGCGGGGCCGGACAACCATGATTGTCCGGCGGGGCGATGCGTATCTCGGCGCTCTGGGTTTGATGGACACGCCGCGACCGGCCGCAAGGCGCGTCATCCAACGCCTGCGCGATATAGGCGTTTCGAAAATGATGATGATTTCCGGCGACAATCAACATGTCGCCGACGCGATTGCGCGCGAAGTTGGTCTCGATCACGCCTTCGGCGATCTTATGCCCGACGATAAGGTCGAGAAAATCAAGGAGTTAAAAGAATCAGGCGGCGTCGCCATGGTCGGCGACGGCGTAAACGATGCGCCCGCGATGGCGAACGCAACCGTTGGCGTCGCAATGGGTGCCGCCGGCTCGGATGTGGCGCTCGAAACGGCCGATGTCGCTCTTATGGCGGATGATCTTGAAACGCTGCCATTCGCCGTCGGACTGAGCCGCGCGACCAGCCGAACGATCCGTCAAAACCTTTGGGTCAGTCTGGGCATTGTCGCCGTTCTTATCCCTGCAACGCTTTTCGGACTTGGCATCGGGCCAGCTGTTCTGGTGCATGAGGGATCGACCCTCATTGTCGTCGCAAATGCATTACGATTATTGGCGTACAACGAACCAAAAAAGACGACATATCTGAATGGCGATCTTTGGTCCGCGGAGCAGTCGGTGAACTGATTTTATCGCTAAACCGGGAATACTCCCCAGACAGCCGCTCCCGATGACAAGTAATTTGGGGGTGAGGCGAGAGTATAACCGAGGGCTTGAACCTCCAGCAGCTGGAGCATTTATAATACGTATCTGTGAGATGCTATTCAGCAAGATTTGAACACTGGAGATCAAATTCAGGGATGAATTTGTTGTTAGCGCGGCTGTGAATTTTAGCCAGCTCCATCGGAGGCGTTTGATATGAGTGACGATGACTGTTGCGCCGTTGATAACGATTTAATTCGGTCGCCCGGTTACCGGCGGGCGTTATGGATCGTCGTTGGATTAAATGTAGCATATGGGCTCGTGGAAATTGTCGGCGGGTTCCTGGCGAATTCACAAGCCTTGAAAGCTGATGCGCTCGATTTTCTCGGCGATGGGTCGATTACGTTTTTGGGATTGCTCGCGATCAGCTGGTCGATCGCATGGCGCGCTCGATCAGCGCTTATTCAAGGACTCTTTCTCGGTCTGCTCGGCTTCTGGGTGTTGACCAGCACGATTGCAAGGTTTTTCGGCGATTCGCCGGTCGAGGCCGGCTTGATGGGCGCCTTTGCCGTCATTGCTTTGATCGTCAATGTCGTTGCCGTCATTCCGCTGCTACCTTATCGGGACGGCGATGCGAATATGCGAGCCGTCTGGCTCTTTTCGAGGAACGACGCAATTGGAAATGTTGCAGTCATCGTCGCAGCCGGATTTGTAGCGGTGACAAGATCACCGCTTCCGGATCTAATCGTCGCAATATTGATCGCGGGTTTGTTTCTGCATTCAGCGTGGAACATTGTTGACCACGCTCTAAAAGATTTGCGCGCCGCGAATGCAGCAGAACGGATGCCTGCCGGCGCAGGTGACTCGTCAAAATGACGGATGAACCCAGCAAAGGCTCCGACGTGACGATTATACGGCCGCTCCGGCCTGTCGCTGTGATATTCGCGCTTGCGACCGCGGTCGCTGTTTTCACGTTGGACTTAGTCATTAAACAACAAATAACGGCAATATTGCTAAGTGTCGGAGGCCCCATTGAAATTTCGCAATTTTTCAGTTTGGTCCTCGGTTTCAACCGCGGCGTGAGCTTCGGCCTGTTCAGTTCGGACAGCGCATGGGCGCCAATGGTGTTGTCGGCAGTCGCGGTTGTTATTGCAGGATGGCTTGCTTTGCGCCTAATCAAAACAGTTAGGATCGCAGAGGCGACGGGCCTGGGCCTTATTATAGGCGGCGCAATAGCAAATTCTGTCGACCGCATAGCTGACGGATCGGTTACAGACTATCTCGATTTTTACATAGGCGATCTTCATTGGCCTGCGTTTAATCTCGCGGACGCCGCCATAGTGTGCGGTGTTGCAATATTTGCTTATTTCACGGCGCTATCGAGAAATACATCCTCTCTTTCCTGATCGCGCATATGGATTTCAACCTGGCGCCCATCGATTTTTATAGTTCATGTCAGAAGGTCGGTTGTGGTCGATAACAGCTCTATATTCTCAGAATTGAATTTAATTCGTCGGATTGCATGCGATGCTTGTCCGGATTTTCTGCCATCAATTTTTTGAGGTTCAGAATTTTCCATTTAATCGCCGGCAGGTCCGCGGCGTGCGGCAGGCCTATGAGCGTGAAATCAGGCTCGCCCGCCTGCAGCGTGCGCAGGAATTCGGCGGCGGGGCCTTTTATCCGCGCCTGGATGTCAGCGATCAGTCGTTTGCGCGCGGAGAGAAGAGCGTCGAGGTCGATCGGTTCAGCCGTCATGCCGGCGAATTCGCGCGCGAATTCGTCAGAAATACCCTTTTCATTGGGCGCGAGCAGTTCATGCATGGGGCGGCTGGAGCAGGCGGCGTAGACAAGAACGGCGCGGAAGAGATCGTCGGTCAGACCTTCGTTTTCATATAGAAGTTTGACATCGAACAAGTCGCGCGGGTGCTGGCGATCGAGCGCCGCGTGCAGTTTTCCCGCATAAAGATCATCGAACGCCAGAACATTTGTTGCAACAAATCCGAAGGCGTCCTCGACAGCGTCGGTGGTGCGCATCAGTCGCGGGTTGCCGATGGCGCCGCGCATCACCGGCGAGGTTTCGATTTTAACGGTCACGCCGTCAGCGGTTGCAAGGACGCGCGTGTCGCCGCCTCCGCCGCCGGCAATGCGCTGGGCGTTGACGCCTGGCAGTTTGTTGATTTGCGCCATGATTCGGTCGAACGCAGCGTCGATGGCGTGTAACGATGTCGCGCGATCTTCAATGGGCAGATAGGCGAGATCGATATCGACGGAGAGGCGCGGCATGTCGCGATAGAATAGATTGATCGCCGTGCCGCCCTTGAGGGCGAAGGCGGATTCGGTCGAGACGACGGGCAGGAGGCGCATCAAGAGCCGCACCTGCGCGAGATAGCTTTCACGGGCCATCGTCAGACTCATCGCTTTCCTTGCCGTCAATCAGCTCCGGCGGCACCGTGATGTCGTAGCGCGGATGTAGCCGTCCGCCGTCGACGAGCGCGCGCGGGCCCGATCCGAGGTCGTAATCATCCGGGTCCAGATACTGTCGCCAGGCGTGGTCGTGCTGGTCGGCGAAGACGAAGAACAGGCGCTTTGCTTTCACGCTGCGGCATTCCTTGAGCA
>NZRL01000197.1 GCA_002696205.1 Rhodospirillaceae bacterium
TTCGAGGCCACGGCGCGGTTTTAGGCGCGGCGCGCCCGGCCCCGCCGGTCACATGAAATAGCCGATCAGGCGACCGAGCAGGAGCGTGCCGACCCAAAGGCCGAGGGAGGCCAGGGCGGCGGCTTTGAGCAAGGTGGGCGGCTCTGCGGGGGCAGTGCCCTGGGCGATGGCGCGCCAATGGGCAGTGCGGCGGACCAGGGTGACGTTGATCAGCCCCAGGGCGAGCAGCGCCATCTTTCCCAGGAACAGGTCCGAGCCCGCGTAGGCGGCGGGCTTCACCGTGAACAGCAAAAGGCCGGTCAGGACGGCCAGAGCCAAACCTGTCGCCGCGACCGGGACCGTCGCGGCGGCCAGGACGGGGGTGGGGAGGTTCGGGAAAATGCCCAGCAAGCGCAGGTCGAGAACGCAGATCGCGCCGATCAGCAGGGCGATGCCCAGGATATGCCCGGCGTTGACCAGGGGGTAGACCCAGAACGAGCCCTTCAATGCCTGCGCCGGGGCGGAGGCTGCGATCAGGTCCAGGAATTCCATGGCTTTGGCGCCCGGAACGGCCCGTCAGTCGCGGTCGGGATACAGGTTGTAGACGGTGCCGTTGATGATCACCCGTTCCGCCTTGAGCCGCTTTTCCCTGTGGTCCTTGGCCCGGGCGCCGGAGAAGGTGACCTCCATGCCGCGCTTCAGCATCCCGTCGGTCAGGCCCGCCCGCTCGTTCCGCCAGGGCTGGCCGACCTCGATCAGCCAAATATGGCCCTCGACCTTCAGCGTCACGATGCCGTGGGGGTTGCCCATCTTGGCGTCCATGACGATACCGGTGATTTCGAAATTGCCGTCCTCGGCCCAGCGCCAGCCGTGATGGGCGGCGGCGGGACCGGATGTGAACGCCGTGGCCAGGACGAAGGCGGCGAGTAGGCCGGTCACTAGGCCCGCGGTGAACTGGCGTCGATGAAATGTCATGAAACCTCTCCCCAAGGGTTGGATGCGCATTACATAAAGAAATGAGGGTAATTTTCCCGATTTGCAAGGCGGCTTCGGCGTTTCCCTCAGACCCCCGAATCCGGTAGGATTTACCCCATGAAACACGTCACCCTGACCTTCGACAACGGGCCCGAGCCGGATGTGACGCCCGGCGTTCTGGATATCCTGGCGAAAGAAAACGTCCCGGCGACGTTCTTCGTTCTGGGTCACAAGATCGACGATCCCGACCGCCGCAAACTGGCCGAACGCGCTCATGCGGAAGGCCATTGGATCGGCAACCATACCTTTCACCACGACACCCCCTTGGGGCGGGTCGAAGGACCGAACGTGCCGGAAGATGAGATCGGCCGGACCCAGGAATTGATCGGTGACCTTTCCCATCCCGACAAATTCTTTCGCCCGTTCGGCGGCGGCGGCGCGCTGGGGCCGCACCTGTTGAGCCGCCCGGTCGCCGATTTCCTGACCGCCGGGGCCTATACCTGCGTGTTGTGGAACGTCATCGCCCGCGATTGGGCGGATGCCGACGGCTGGGTCGAAACGGCCATGGAGATCATGGCGCCGCAGGACCAATCATTGGTCGTCATTCACGACCTGCCGACGGGGGCGATGGCCCATCTGCCCCGCTTTATTGACTTGGTTCGCGAGGGAGGCGGGGAGTTCCAGCAGGAATTCCACCCCGATTTCCTGCCCCTGACGCGTGGCCGGGTGACGGGCGATCTGGATGCCTGCGTGACCGACCCGGCCGCCGCCTGACGGCCCGGGGCTTAAGCCGCGAGCAGTTTCAACCGGAAGCAGCTTGATCCGTCGGGATCGAATTCGACGGTCAGATCGCCGTCCATGGCGCGCATGATCGTCCGGCTGATGGGCAGGCCCAACCCGGCCCCGGCCCCCCGTTCCGATTTCGATCCGCGTGAGAATTTTTCGAAGATCACCGCCGCCTCGTCCCGCGACACGCCGCCGCCGTTGTCGCGGACGTCGATCACCACGTGGCGGCCATGGCGCCGGGTACTGATGGCGATTTCCGGGGTGTCGGAATCGTTGTACTTCACCGCGTTCGACAGAATGTTCAGCAGGACCTGATGGATGCGGTCGCCGTTGGCGCGGACGAACACGTCGTCGGACGGACCGTCGATCCGCACATCGACCCCGGCGACCTGCGGCATGGTCGACATGGCGTCGAGCGCCTGGCGGATCGCGGCCTGCGGTTCGATCTTGGCCAGTTGCAATTCCATGGTGCCGGATTCCAGGCGGCTGATATCCAGCAATTCGTCGAGCAAGCGGGTCAGCCGCCGGCTTTCGCTATGGATGATCGAGACGAAGCGTTCGCGTTCGTTGGGCGCGATATCGTCGGTGGTGATCAGGGTTTCGGAAAAGGACTGGATCGCCGTCATCGGCGTGCGCAGTTCGTGGCTGATCTGGCTGAGGAATTCGTCCTTCTGGGCATCCAGGGTGCGCAGGCGTTCGTTGACCTCGCGCAATTGCTGGGCCGTCTGCTCCAGTTCCGCCGATTTGTCGGAAAGCTGCCGCGAGGTTTCGATCAGCTGCTGGGTTTCATCGGCGATGTCGATCAGGTCGGTCATGCCGACGGTCTCGCGCCCGGCGATGCGGGTCACCATGGCATGGGCCGAGGCGGCGCCGATGGAGCCGGCCAGTTCCCGTTCCAGGCGCGCGAAGACCGCGTCACTGGCCAGCGGCAGGCCGGTGGTGCCTTGTTCCTCGGCCAATTCGTCGAACAGCTTGCGCGCGGGTTCGCTGCCCAGAATGCGCTGTGCCAGGATGAACAGGTCCTCCGTATCGTGTGACCCCGTGGCGATGGTCGACGGCGCGCCGCCCGACGCCCGGAACACATTGACGAACATCGCCGCCTGGAAGCGTTCCAGGTTGGTCGCTTGCGTTAGGCAAGACACGATCAGGAAGGTCAGGGCATTGGCTCCGACGCTCCAGATCACCGCATGAACCAACGGGTCTGCCCCGGCAAGGCCGAGCAACGCCTGCGGCCGCAACAGGGAAATGCCCCAGGGCCCCTGGGTCAGGGTCGCGGTCGAGAACACGACGTCGCCGCCGAAACTGGGCAGGAACAGGGTATAGGCCCAGAGCGCGAAGCCGACGACCAGGCCCGACAAGGCGCCCGTGCAGGTCGCCCCCCGCCAGAAGATACCGCCGAGCAACGACGGCAGGAATTGCGCGACACCGACGAAGGCGATCAGGCCGATGGCGGCCAATGCGTCCGACCCGCCGCTGGCATGGAAATAGAGAAAGCCCAGGCAGAGGATGATGCCGATCGAAATCCGCCGGGAAATCAGCAACAGATTGCGCACGTCGCCGATCACGGCGTGGGTGCCGTGCAGCAGGCGCAGGGCCATCGGCATGACGATATGGTTGGAGACCATGGTGGAAACGGCGATGGCCGCGACGATGACCATGGAGGTCGCCGAGGAAAACCCGCCGAGGAAGGCGAACAGCGCCAGTTCGTGGCGTTCATGGGCCAGCGGAATGGACAGCACGAACAGATCCGGGTTGGCGTCCGTCGGCATGACCTGCAAGCCGACCAGGGCGATCGGCATGATGAAGATGGTCATCCCGAACAGGTAGAGTGGGAACAGCCAGGAGGCCGTGGCCAGATGCCGTTCTTCGACGTTTTCCACCACCGTCACCTGAAACTGGCGCGGCAGGCAGATGATCGCCGTCGCCGACAGGAAGGTCAGGGTGATCCAGCGCGGCCCAAAGATGTCGGTGGTGCCGCGGATGGTGTCCGGATGGACGTTCTCGAACACGTCGGCGACACCGTCCGCGATCCCGTAGGTCACGAAGACACCGACGGCGATCAGCGCCAGCAGCTTGACGATGGCCTCCAGCGCGATGGCCGCGACGACGCCGTGATGGCGTTCGTTGGCGTCCAGGTTGCGGGTGCCGAACAGGATCGTGAACAGGGCCATGCCGGCGGCGACCCAGAACGCCGTGGTCATGGCGTCGGCGTCGCCGGCAATGACCTGATAGCTGCGCGTCACCGACTGTAGTTGCAGGGCGATATAGGGCGTCACGGCGATCACCGCGATCAGGGTGATCAGCACGGCGAGGGATGAGCTTTTGCCGTAGCGGGACGAGATCAAATCGGCGATCGAGGTCACCCGATGGGCGCGCCCGATACGCACCAGCTTGCGCAGCAGCCACCACCAGCCGACGAAGACCAGGGTCGGCCCGAGATAGATGGTCACAAACTCCAGCCCATTGCGCGCCGCCGACCCGACGGCGCCGTAAAACGTCCAGGACGTGCAATAGACGGAGATCGACAGCGTGTAGACGACCGGCGAATGCAGCCAACCGGCGGGCCGCCGTTCGCTCCGCCGATCGACGAAGAAAGCCACCGCGAATAACAGGATCACATAGCCGAGACAGACGCCGAGCAGAAGATTGACGGAAAGCATCAGTCCCCCGTCGGCCGGTTTTGTGGATCGGGTGTGCCGTTGCCGCCCGCGCCCGAACCGCCTGCTTCCGATTCTTTCAACGGACCGGAAATCATCACCGCACCCAGGATCAACGCCCCCCAGACGACGAAGATATAAAGCACGGGAATGGGCAGGCCGAGGATATGGTCGTCGACCAGAAAGACCTGCGCCACGGGGGGCATCAGCAACGCGATCCCGACCAGCAGGATCGCCATCGCCCGGTCCCGGGCCCGGCGGCCCGGGGTCTGCGTCATGTCCTGATCGGGCACCGGGCGGGGTCCTTCGGCGACCTAGGCCGGTTCGCCCGCGGCCAGTTCCTGGACCGCGGCGATCAGTTCCGAATTGACGAACGGTTTGGTGATGAACATGTCGGCACCGCAGGCGATGGCCGTCTCCCGGTCTTCGCGCTGACCCTTGGCGGTCAGCATCAGGACCGGCAGCGCCGTCGTCCGATTGTCCGCCCGCAGGCGGCGCAGGACCTCGTAGCCGTCCATTTCGGGCAGCATCACATCGAGGATCAGAATATCCGGGGTCGCCGATTGCGCTTCTTCCAGGGCCTCGCGGCCCGTGGTCGTGACGCTCACGTCGAAGCCCGACCTTTCAAGAATGAAGGTCAGGGACTCGACGATGTTCGGCTCATCCTCGGCGAGTAGCACGCGCTTCGTCATGGTTTGGCGAAACCTCCCAAATTGATTTGTTTGATTAGTTGTTTTCGCCTGTAGGGGAATTAGAACCTGTTTGCGGCCCCCCTGCAATGGCCAAGCCGTTATCCGGTGAACGGGTCCTCCACCCGGTGGGCGCAGGATTGCCGGGTACAGAGGCGGCAGCCGGGTCCGACTTCCTCGACCACCGACGACAGGTCCGGGGCATAGACGGTCATCGCCGAATGGACCTCGGTGGTGACCAGCATGTCGGTCACATAGTGGCGCGGTTTGCCGAATCCGGTCATGCCCGTGTTCTGGGCGCGGGCGATGAACACGAACCGGTCGCCCGAGGGAAACAGGGCGCGCTGTCGGATCACCGCCTCTGGCGATTGCTGGGCGCGGAACAGCACCCAAAGCGGGCAGGCGGCGGCGTAGCGTGGGATGATCAGCCGTTCGAACCCCAGCTTTTCGATGATCACGCCCGACGCGTTCGCCTTGAGATAGCCGAACCGGGGCAGGTCGTCCTGACGCGGCAGCGAGATCAGGCGGTGACAGACGGTATCGACCTCGGCCGAGAAAGTATCGGCCAGGGCTTCGATATCGAAGCGCAGTTCCCGCGCCTGTTCGACGAAGGCGGGCATCGGCATCATGATCGCGCCGACGGCGTAATCGGCCAGCATGCGTCGGGCGCGGGCGGCGGCGGCCTCGGTTTCGACATGGGGGCTGTCGGCGATGATCCGCTCGATCGCGTCCCCCAGGCGTTCCTCGACCAGGGCCCGGGCCTTGGCCCGGCGCGGGACCGGACGGGTGTCGTCCAACAGACGGGTCATGGCATGGGCCTGGTCCTCGATCTCGTCGAAGCGGCCCTCGCGGGCGTCGAACAGGGCCTCGACCTCGTCGACCGGGGTGAGGTGGCGTTCGGAATGTTCGGCCTTGTCCAGATAGGTCGCCAGCGCCTCGCCGTTGTCAGACAGCACCCGGATTTCCTCGTGAATGATGTCGATGAAGCGGTCGCGCCGTTCGACCGTCAGGTCGCCGTATTCGACCAGGATGTCGGCGGCCGAGCGGATCACCGCCATGCGGTTCAGCATCTTGTGGATTTCCTCGCCCAGGAACGGGTCGTTCGACAGCCGGTCCGACAGAACCTGGGCGCGCGTCGTGGCTTCCCGTTCCGACCGCGCCAGGGCCGCGACGCCGCGCGCCCAGCCGGGGAACCGGCCGATCAGTTCGCTCGACCGGTCGGCCTCGACGTCGGCGCTTTCCAGGGCGGGCAGGTGGGCGATCTCGACCAGTTCGGCGCGCAGGCGTTCCTCGGCGACGCTGCCCAGATCGTCCAAGGTCAAATCCAATGCCTCGGCGATCTTGCGCAGCAGCGTGCCGGCGATCGGCCGTTTGTTCCATTCGATCAGATTGAGGTAGCTGGGCGAAATTCCGACCTTGCGGGCAAGCGCCGCCTGGGTCACGCCCATGTCGCGCCGGTATTGCCGGATACGGGTCCCCGGGATGTCGCTAACCATCTGGAAATCCTGTTCTTTCCGCCGTTTCCGGCGCGGGTTCAGTCAATGATTTACTACGCAGGCGCAAAATAATCTACAATCTTTACCAAAATAAACAATAAAATCAAAGAGCTATTGATTCATTAACAATCGTCGGCGCAATCTGGCCAGGCATGAATCCCGCCGGACCAAGGCTGGAAACGAAATCCGCGGCCCGGCCACTCCGGTCCGTCACCACGTGAATAAAATTTTGGGAGACTTCAAGTTATGAGTGACTTCAAAGTTACGCGCCGTGGGCTGCTGAAAAGCACCGCCGCGGCCGGCGTTGCGCTCGCCACGCCGACCATCTTTTCCTCCAAGTCCTTCGCCGCCGGCTATCTGAACGAGCCGAAGGGCAAGACCGTGACCTTCGGCTTCAACGTGCCGCAGACCGGCGCCTATGCCGACGAAGGCGCGGATGAGCTGCGCGCCTATCAGCTGGCCGTCGAGCACATCAACGGCGAAGGCGACGGCGGCATGCTGAACACCTTCTCGTCCAAGGCGCTGAAGGGTAACGGCGTCAACGGCAAGAAGGTCGTGTTCGTCACCGGCGACACGCAGACCAAGTCCGACGCCGCGCGCGCCAGCGCCAAGCGCATGATCGAAAAAGACGGCGCCATCATGATCACCGGCGGTTCGTCCTCGGGCGTCGCCATCGCCGTTCAGGGCCTGTGCCAGGAAGCCGGCGTCATCTTCATGGCGGGTCTGACCCACTCCAACGACACCACCGGCAAGGACAAGCGCGCCAACGGTTTCCGTCACTTCTTCAACACGGAAATGACCGGCGCCGCCCTGGCCCCGGTGCTGAAGAACAGCTTCGGCACGGACCGCACGGCCTATCACCTGACCGCCGACTACACCTGGGGCTGGTCGCAGGAAGGCTCGATCAAGAAGTACACCGAAAAGCTCGGCTGGAAGACGGCCTCCGCCGTCCGCACGCCGCTCGGCGCCGGTGACTTCTCGCAGTACATCACGCCGGTCCTCAACTCGGGCGCCGACGTGCTGGTGCTGAACCACTACGGCCGCGACATGGTCAACTCGCTGACCCAGGCGGTGCAGTTCGGTCTGCGCGACAAACAGGTCAACGGCAAGGACTTCGCCATCGTCGTTCCGCTGTACTCGCGCCTGATGGCCCAGGGTGCCGGCGAAAACGTCAAGGGCATCTTCGGTTCCACCAACTGGCACTGGTCCCTGCAGGACGAAGGCTCCAAGGCGTTCGTCAAGTCGTTCGGCAAGAAGTACGGCTTCCCGCCGTCGCAGGCCGCGCACACCACCTACTGCCAGGCCATCCTCTATGCCGATGCCTGCCAGCGCGCCGGCACCTTCATGCCGTCCGGCGTGGGTGCCGCCCTCGAAGGCTTCAAGTTCGATGGCCTGGGTAACGGCCCGACCGAATACCGTGCCGAGGATCACCAGTGCTTCAAGGACGTTCTCGTGGTGAAGGGTAAGGAAAACCCGACCTCGAAGTTCGACGTTCTGGAAGTCGTCGAAGTGACCCCGCGCGCCCAGGTCGAATATCCCGCCTCCATGCTGGGCGGGGAACTGGGTCCGTACAACAACGGCTAATCAGTCCTCCTATCTGAGGGACGACCGGTCGCCCCCGGAGGGGTAACTCCGGGGGCGACCACCTATTCGGTACGGGTAACAATCCATGGATGCAATTCTGCTGCAGGTTCTAAACGGCCTCGACAAGGGCGGNGCCTANGCCCTGATCGCGCTNGGCCTGACGATCATTTTCGGCACCCTCGGCGTGGTCAATTTCGCCCATGGTGCCTTGTTCATGCTGGGCGCGTTCTGCGCCGTCACGGTCAAGGCGCTGCTCGGCATCACCAAAGTCACGCTCGACCCGACCCAGACGACACCCTGGGGGGCGCCGATGGAAATCCGCCAGCCCTATGTCGAGGTCTGGTTCGGCGATTTCGGCACGACGCTTCTGGATTATTCCGTACCTGTCTCGATCCTGGTCGCCATNCCGATCATGTTGCTGATCGGCATCGTCATGGAACGGGGCCTGATCCGATTCTTCTATAAACGCCCCCATGCGGAACAGATCCTGGTGACCTTCGGCCTGGCCATCGTCATCCAGGAAATCGTCAAATCGAATTTCGGCGCCAACCCGATTCCGCAGCCCGCCCCCGACATGTTCAACGGCATGATCGATTTCGGCGTGGCCTTGGGCTTCGACGCGGGCAACGTGGTCTACCCGGCCTGGCGTCTGATCTATTTCCTGTTTTCCGTCGGTGTGATCGCCGCGGTCTTCGCCTTTCTGCAATTCACGACCTTCGGAATGGTCGTGCGCGCGGGCATGGCGGACCGCGAGACGGTCGGCCTTCTGGGTATCGACATCGACCGCCGGTTCACCATCGTGTTCGGCATCGCCGCCGTGGTCGCGGGCCTGGCCGGCACCATGTACACGCCGATCCTCAGCCCCGATTACCACATGGGCATGGACTTCCTGGTCCTCAGTTTCGTGGTCGTCGTGGTCGGCGGCATGGGGTCGCTCGGCGGCGCCGTCGCGGCGGGCTTCCTCCTGGGGGTTCTGCAAAGCTTCGCCTCGATGAACGAGGTCAAGGCGATCCTGCCCGGCATTGACCAGATCATCATCTACCTGATCGCGGTGGTCGTTCTTCTGGTCCGTCCGCGCGGCCTGATGGGCCGGCGCGGCGTGATGGAGCAATAAAAAATGTTCGCAAACACCATCAGCAAAAAAGACTTAGCGTTGCTGGTCGTCTTCACCGCCGCCGTGCTGGCGGGGCCGATCATTCTCAAGCCGATCGGCGCGGGCTACCCGGACCTTCTGCAGAAGTTCGCGATCTACGGCATCTTCGCCCTGGGCTTCAACATTCTGTTCGGTCTGACCGGGTATCTCTCGTTCGGTCACGCGGCGTTCCTCGGCGTCGGTTCCTACACGGCGGTCTGGACCTTCAAGCTGCTCAGCATGAACCCGATCCCGGCAATCATTCTGGCGACTATCGCGGGCGGGCTGTTCTCGGCCTTGATCGGGTTCATCTCGTTGCGCCGCTCGGGCATCTATTTCTCGATCCTGACGCTGGCCTTCGCGCAGATGAGCTATAACCTGGCCTATTCCGTGCTGACGCCGATCACCAACGGCGAGACGGGCCTGCAATTGACGCAGTCCGATCCGCGGGCTCTCGACGTCGCCTTCGGGCGGGATTACGGCGCGGTGCTGCCGGTCTCGGACCTGTTCGGCATGGAAATGCAAGGGTATCCCGGGTTTTATTTCTGCGCGGTCATGCTGATCATCTGTTTCTTCATCTCGATGCGCATCTACCGGTCGCCTTTCGGGATGATGTTGCGGGCCGTGAAGTCGAACCAGAATCGCCTGAACTTCACGGGCGTGCACACGCGGCCCTATGCCCTGACGGCCTTCATCATCTCCGGCATGTACGCCGGGCTGGCGGGCGGCCTGCTGGCGGTCACCGATCCGCTGGCGGGCGCCGAGCGCATGCAGTGGACGGCCTCCGGCGAGGTCGTGCTGATGACCATTCTGGGCGGGGCGGGCACGCTGCTCGGCCCGGTGATCGGTGCGGGTGCGATCAAGTATTTTGAAAACATCTTCTCCGCCTTCAACGACGGTATCCTGATGAAGATCTTCTCCTTCCTGCCGGAAGTGCTGCAGCATCTGGCCGTCTCGGTCAGCTCGCTGTTCGTCGGCGAAGGCTGGCACCTGACCTTGGGGGCGCTGTTCATGATCATCGTCATCTTCCTGCCGGGCGGCCTGATGGAAGGCGTCACGCGCCTGAGCAACCTGTTCCGCAGGCAACCACCGGACGACCGGGCCGGCGGCACGCCGCATCCGGCGCCGGCGGAATAGGGAGGATCGAACGATGAGCGCTCTTTCCGTCAAGAACGTCAACAAGCGGTTCGGCGGCCTGAAGGCCCTGGACAACGTCAACCTGGAAATCGACGGCGGCACCGTGCATGCCATCATCGGCCCCAACGGGGCGGGCAAGTCGACGCTGCTGAACTGTTTCATCGGCCGGCTTGAACCGGACACCGGCAGCGTCACCTTCAACGGTCAGTCGTTGTTGGGCATGGCGCCGCACGAAATCAATCAGGTGGGGGTCAGCCGGGTGTTCCAGACACCGGAAATCTTCGGCGACCTGAGCCTGATCGACAACGTGATGATCCCGAGCTTCGCGCGCCGCGACGGCGCCTTCAAGATCAATGCCTGGGCACCGATCCGGCGCAACGGCCCGATGGCCGAGAAGGCGATGTCGATGCTGGAAGACGTCGGTCTCGAGGCGAAGGCCGACGAGACGGCGGGCCACCTGTCGCGCGGCGACAAGCGGCGCCTGGAACTGGCGATGTGCCTGGTCCAGGACCCGAAGCTGTTGCTGTTGGACGAGCCCACCGCCGGCATGGCGCGGGCCGATACCAACAACACGATTGACCTGATGAAGACGATTGCCCAACGTGGCGTGACCATGGTCGTGATCGAACACGACATGCACGTCGTGTTCTCCCTGGCCGAGAAGATTTCGGTCCTCGCCCAGGGAACGGTGATCGCGGAAGACACCCCGGCGAACATCAAGGGGAACCCAAAGGTTCAGGAAGCCTACCTGGGGGGGGCGCATCTATGAACCAGATAGACGAACGGGAGTCTCGGATGAGCAACGCGGCGGACGATCAGTCGACCCTACTGAAGAACGGCGGCTTCACGGCAACCAACGCACCCGGCGTGGCGCCGGTCACCGGCAAGGGCGGGCATCCGGCTTATTTTTCCTGCTGGGACATTCACGCCTATTACGGTGAAAGCTATATCGTCCAGGGGGTCAGCTTCGACATCCGCGAAGGTGAGATCGTCGCTCTTCTGGGCCGCAATGGGGCGGGCAAGACCTCGACCCTGCGGGCGATTGCGCGGCTGGACGATCCGAACCTGACGCATGGCGAGATCTGGCTCGACCACAAGCCATTGCACACCATGAAGTCGCACGACGCGGCGCAGAGCGGCATCGGCCTGGTGCCCGAAGACCGGCGCATCATTCAGGGCCTGACGGTCGAGGAAAACCTGCAACTGGCGCAGATCGCACCGCCGATGGGGTGGTCGATCGAACGGATTTACGAGCTGTTCCCCCGACTGGGCGAACGCCGCACACAGGAAGGCACGACGCTTTCCGGCGGCGAACAGCAGATGCTGGCGATCAGCCGCGCGCTGGCGCGGGACGTCAAGCTGCTGCTGCTGGACGAACCTTATGAAGGTCTCGCCCCGGTCATCGTTCAGGAGATCGAACGCACCCTGGAAGAGATCAAATCCCACGGCATGACGACGATCATCGTCGAACAGAACGCCATCGCCGCCCTGCACCTGGCGGACCGGGCGATCATCCTGGACATGGGTCAGGTGGTGTTCGACGGCACGGCCCAGGAAGTTCTCGATAATTCGGAATTGCGCCAGCAGTACCTGGCGATCTGACGGTTCGGGCCTTGGCCCGAGCCACCCGATGTCTCCACGACCCGACTTGACCCGGTCGGCTCCGGCCGACCGGGTTCACCTTGTCCGGGCGGATGGTCAGACCTGGGCGTAGCCGCCGTCGACGAAAACTTCGCTGCCGGTCATGAAGCGACTGTCGTCGGAGGCAAGGAAGGCCGCGACGGCCGCCGTCTCGGCCGGATCGCCGAGCCGTCCCAGGGGGGTGTTCTCCCGGAAGCCCGCGACGATCGCGTCTTCCATGCCCGTTGATTCGAAAATGTCCTTCAACTTCTCGGTCTCCGTCGCGCCGGGCGACAACACGTTGACCCGAATGCCCGTGCCCTTGAGGTCGAGCGCCCAGGACCGGGCGAAATTGCGGACCGCCGCCTTGGATGCGCTGTAGACGCTCATCGCTTCGGTCCCCATCACGCCAACGGTCGATCCGGTGAGAATGACCGAGGCGCCGGATTTGAGCAGTGGCAGGGCCTTCTGCACGGTGAACAGCGTGCCTTTCACATTGATGTCGAAGGTCCAGGCATAATGTTCCGCCGTGATCTCTCCCAGCGGGGCAAATTCGCCGACACCGGCATTGGCCAACAGGATGTCGATGCTGCCTTTTCCATCCTTAACGGCTTCGAATAGGCGATCGAGATCCGCAGGATCGGTGATGTCGCCGCGGATACCGCGTGCGTTCCGGCCGAGGTCGGCCAAGGCCGTATCCAGGGCGTCCTGACGGCGCCCGAAGATGTAAACGAAGGCACCGTCAGCGACGAATCGCTTCGCCGCCGCCAATCCGATACCGCTTGCGCCGCCGGTAACGACGGCGGTCTTACCTTCAAGTCTTCCCATGAGTCTGTCTCCTTGATCTGGGGGTTGGCCAGAACCTAGGAGTGCAATATAATTTAGACAAGTATGCACCTTTTAGTAAGTATTTAAGTCATTGTAAAAATGGATAATAAGCGCGTGCGAAAGAGTCCTAAACCCGGAAACACATCGCCTTTTATCTGCGGCCTCGATGCGACGCTGCGCATCGTCGGCGGCAAATGGAAGCCGTTGATCCTGTTTTTTCTCGCCCGTGGGCCGCGACGGTACGGCGAGCTCAAGCGCGAGGTCCGCGGCGTCAGCGACAAGATGCTGATCCAGCAATTGAAGGAACTGGAAGCGCATGGCGTCGTGTTGCGCAGGGACTACAAGGAGATTCCACCCCGCGTGGATTACTCGTTGACGCCGTTCGGCGACAGTCTGGTCGCGGCGATGGTCCCCCTATGCGGTTGGGGCGAGGAAAACGCGGCGAGGATCGCCTCGGTCCTCGGCGGTGGAAAGCGCGGCCGGCCGACGTGATCCGCGGCCCTCTTGAACGGGGGCGACGGCGACCGGCCGCCGAACACTATCAGGCGATGGCTTCCGTGCCCTTGATCTGGGCGCGGTGCATGACCCGGCGGTAGCTGTCGTCGAAGGAATCGCGGCGGTGGAGGACGGCCAGATTGTCCCACATCACCAAATCGCCCGGGCGCCATTGCACGCCGCAGGTGAATTGCGGCTGGGTCGCATGGGCCCAAAGTTCGTCGAGCAGATCCTCGCTTTCGTCCAAGTCCAGCCCGACGATATAGCTATAGGGCCGACGGCCCAGGAACAGGCTTTTGGCCCCCGTCTTGGGGTGCTTGCGGACCAGCGGATGGCGCGCCCCAGGCGTGTCGCGCACGTCGGTGACTTCCTCGAACCCGTGGCGCAGCATGCCGACGCTGTTGTGGGCCTCGTCGTGGATCGCCTTCAGGCCCTCGATCCGCTGCTTTATCGCATCGTCCAGGGCGTCGTAGGCGGCGAACATGTCGGCGAAGTAGGTATCGCCGCCTTCCGGCGGGACTTCGATGGCATAAAGGGCCGATGCCTTCGGCGGTTTCGCCCGACAGGTGATGTCGGCGTGCCAGACGGCCTCCGCGTTGGCAAGGTTGCCCAACGGAATGCCGCCTTCATCCTTCAGGTTGGTGATCACGTTCAATTCCGGGTGGGTCGGATGGATCGGCCGGCCGTAGGGGCTGGGCCCCGGCGGATCGAGATCGCCGAATTTCGACGCGAAGGAAATCAGGTCCGGGTCGCTGACCTTCTGACCGCGCAGGCGGATGACGTGATAGGTGTCCAGTGCCTCGGCCAGGAACTGAAAGGCCGTGTCGTCCATGGCGGTTATGTCGATGCCTTCCACGTCGGCGCCCAGGCAGGCGTCGAACGGCACAGCGGTAAAGGGAAGTTGCGGTTCGGAATTTCCAGTCACGGGTGTGCTCCTTTTCTTAATCGATAAATCGATTAGTTAATTGTATTTAACTTGTATTGTTTTCAGCGCCCCTGTGATGTATTAATATATCAAAATATAAAGGAAGCGCCAAGTGAATAAGCCCCAGGTGTTCACACGAAGAAGGCCCGAACGATCATGGCGTCCGATCCGACAGCAGTCCCCGTTCTTTCCGATTTCCCGCCGCCGCCGGGCGCACCCCCGGAACTTCTGATCGAATTGCCGACCCGGCCGGGCGTAACCCAGCGGTTCGCCTACATCGCCGCGCCCGAGGCGCGGGCCACGATCATCCTGTTCCCGGGCGGCCCCGGGGTCATTGGCCTGAACCGCGCCGACGACGGCGGTGACGGGGATCGGGCGGTTTACGGACGCGACGTCAATTTCCTGGTGCGTTCGCGTTTCGCCTTCGCGGCCGCGGGGCTTAGCGTCGCGACCATGGATGCGCCGTCGGATCGCCAGGGGGCCGAGGGCATGTTGGGCGGTTTCCGTAACAGCGCCGATCATGCGGCGGATATCGATGCCGCGATCGCCTGGTTGACGGCGGAGACGGGCCTGCCGGTCTGGCTCGTCGGGACCAGCCGGGGCACGGAATCGGCGGCTTATGC
>NZRL01000198.1 GCA_002696205.1 Rhodospirillaceae bacterium
GCCGCGGATGCGCTTGCTCACGCGGCTCAATGCGTCGTCCCACCGACGTCGTCCACCGCCAGCATGGGTTTGCCGACGCTCGGGCGGAAAATTTCCATCTTGTCGTGGCGGTGACTTTTGAACCCTTCGATCAGGATCAGGTCGACCGGCGCCATGCGGGCGATCAATTCGTCCATGTCCGGTTCGTCCTCGCCCCGCAATTCCCGCTGCAGCACCCAGCGCTTGCCCGAGGTCAGCATGACCTCGTGCGCGCCGGCGGCGCGGTGTTCGTAGGAGTCCTTGCCCTTGCGATCGATATCAAAGTTGTGGTGGGTGTGCTTCATGGTCGAAACCGAAAGCCCCCGGGCCGTCAGTTCGGGGATCAAATTGACCAGCAGGGTGGTCTTGCCGCTGCCGCTCCATCCGACCAGGCCGAAAACCTTCATGCCGCCGTTTCCTCTTGGGTTTTCTTACTTTTCCTTACCGGGCCGAACGCCACCGGAAGGCCGTTGATATTGGTTAGAATGGCACAGATTTCAACGGATTTCAGCGCCTTATGCCGGGTCAGGCGGACCGGCGGAAGGTGTGGCACCGGGCCCCGTGCCGGGGTCGTCCTCGCGCCGGATATGGCGCAGACCGGCCCATAGATAGTCGAACCCGGTGACCAGGGTCAGCAAAGCCGCGATCCATAGACCGTAAACCCCGACCTCGGTCGTCGAGAGCGGCCCGAAGTCCGGTCCGGCGGGGCCGACGATCAGAAAACCAAGCGCCAGGATCTGCACCGTCGTCTTCCACTTCGCCAGGGTCGAAACCGGCAGTCCGACACGCGCCGAAGCCAGAAACTCGCGCAGACCCGAAACCAGGATTTCCCGGCACAGGATCACCGCGGCGGGCAGGATATGAACATCCGAGAACCGGTCGACCCCGACCAGCGCCAGCAACAGGGCCGAGATCAGCAGCTTATCGGCGATCGGGTCGAGGAAACGGCCCAGCGAGGATTGCTGTTCCCAGGCCCGGGCCAAATAGCCGTCAAAAAAATCGGTGATGGAGGCGTAGCAGTAGACCCCAAAGGCCCACCAGTTGCCGTAGGGGGCCTCGACGAACAGCATCAGACAAACCACCACCGGAATGGCGGCAATGCGCGACAAGGTCAGCAAATTGGGCAGCTGGGTCAGCACGGACGTCTCCACTACGGGGCCTGGAAATTCCAACGGTCGGGCGCGGCCCCGCCCCCTTCAATGCGCCGGTCATGCCGCCCAACTGCGGCGGCCTCCCGGCGGGCGCATTCAACCACATCAGTCGTCGGGATGAAACCAGTCATAGATTTTCCGCGCCATGGATTTGGAAATTCCATCGACGGCGGCCAGATCTTCGGGCCGTGCCGCCTCGACCGCCTTGGCATGGCCGAAATGGTGCAGCAGCGCCTTCTTGCGCTGGGCGCCGATGCCCGGCACTTCGTCCAATTTCGAGGTATGGATCGCCTTGGCCCGCCGCCCCCGATGCGCACCGATGGCGAAGCGGTGAGCTTCGTCGCGCAGGCGCTGAATGAAGTAAAGCACCGGGTCTTGCGGCTTGAGCAGGAGCTCCCGCCCGTCCGGCATGAAGATGCGCTCGCGTCCGGCATTGCGGTCCGGGCCCTTGGCAACGGCGGCCAGAGCGACCTCCTCAATGCCCAGTTCCTCGAAAACCTCCATGGCGATACCCAATTGCCCTTTGCCGCCGTCGATCAGGATCAGATCCGGCCATTGCCCCTGGGCACGGTCCGGATCTTCCTTGAGGGCGCGGGAAAACCGCCGGGTCAGGACCTCGCGCATCATCGCGTAGTCGTCGCCGGGGGCGAAACCGGGCCCGTCCTTGCCGGCCGCACGGCCCCCCTCCGATGCGGGAACGTTGGCCGCGCCCTTGATGTTGAACTTGCGGTAGGCGCCCTTCTCGAAACCGTCGGGACCGGCGACGATCATGCCGCCCACAGCCTTGGTCCCGCCGACATGGCTGTTGTCGTAGACCTCGATCCGGTCGGGGGCGGCCTCCAGGCCCAGCGCTTCCGACAGGCCGTCCAGCAGCTTCCGCTGGGTCGCACTTTCCGACATCCGGCGGCTGAGCGCTTCCTTGGCGTTGTTGCGGGCGTGCTCCAACATCTGGCGCTTGTCGCCCCGCGCCGGGACGGAAACCTTGACCCTCCGTTCGGCGCGCACGGAAAGCGCGTCCTCGATCAATTCCCGATTGGGCAGGTCGTCGCTCAGCAACACCGTCTTGGGCGGCACCGTACGGGCATAGAATTGGCCCAGGAAGGCCTCCAGCACCTCGCCCATGGTGTCTTCCGGCGCGTGGCTGGGGAAATAGGCCCGGTTGCCGAAATTGGCGCCTGTACGAAAGAAGAAGACCTGGACGCAGGTCTGCCCGCCCCGGCGGTGGGCGGCGATCACGTCGGCGTCGCCGACGCTGCGGACGTTGATGTCCTGATGGGCCTGGATACGGGTCATCGCCTGGATGCGGTCACGGTACTGGGCCGCCATCTCGAATTCCAAGGCGTCGGAGGCTTCCTCCATGCGGGCCGACAACTCCGCCTGCACCGCCCGCGAGTCGCCGGTCAGGAAGGCCCGCGCCTGATCGACCAAGGCGCCGTAGTCGTCCTTCGAAATGCGGTCGACACAGGGCGCCGAACAGCGCTTGATTTGATACAGCAGGCAGGGCCGCGTGCGCCCGGAAAACACATGGTCGGAACAGGAGCGCAGCAGAAACGCCCGTTGCAGCACATTGAGCGCGTCGTTGACCGCCCAGACCGAAGCGAAAGGCCCGAAATAATCCCCGGCCCGGCTTTTGGCGCCCCGGTACTTCACGACCTGGGGATAGTCGTGGTCGCCGGTGACCAGGATATAGGGGAAGGATTTGTCGTCGCGCAGGAGGATGTTGTAGCGCGGCGCATAGCGCTTGATCAGGTTGGATTCCAGCAGCAGCGCCTCGGCCTCGGTCGCCGTGGTGACGAATTCCATGTCGGCGGTCAGGGCGATCATCCGGCGGATGCGGATCGACTGGCGCTCGGGCGCGGTATAGGCGGCGACCCGCTTCTTCAAATCCTTCGCCTTGCCGACGTAAAGCACCGCCCCGTCCGCCGCGATCATGCGGTAGACCCCGGGCGCACCCGGCAGGGTCTTCAGGTGGCGGGCGATGACCTCCGCCCCCTTCGCGACCGACGCCGCCGAGGCGGCCGTCGTCACCTCGGCGCCGTCATCCGAGTTCTCGTCCGGCCCGTCCTGATTTTCCGGATCCACAGTCACCTATTCGGTCCTTCACACACCCCTCAATCAGGGGAAACTTGAGGCGAATCAATACTATGTCGAAAGATATAGCGCAGCCCCCCGAATCGCGAACGTCATCTATCCACGACTCTTGTGGATAATCCTGTTGAAAAACCCGCTGGCGGAGGTCAAGGGGCGGAAAACTCCGGGATTCCTCGGCTTTGCCCAATAAATGGGCAGCTTTATAAGGCATTGAAATAAAACAATAATAATACCCGGCACAGAGGCTGGATCGGTCCTGAAAATATTCAGAAACGGACTGGACACAAATATGAAACGGTGTAATGGCCTGTGCACAACTCCCCTGGCGGGGGCCACAAAGGCGCTATATCAAGGACTTAGCCGCCGTCGCTGGATATGCCCTCAGGCGCGCGAGTTAAAGCGTTCGATTTCGACACCCACGCTCTCGGCATTTTCCAGGATGTCCAGCTTTTCGACCCGCACCCGCACCGACCGCACACGGGGGTCTTCCAGGCACATGGCGGCAATGTCCTCGGCCATGGTCTCGACCAGGTTGACGTGGCCGCGCCCGGTGATCGCCTTGATGCCTTCGGTGATTTCCTCGTAGCAGACGACCTGACCGATTTCGTCGGCGGGCGGCTGGTCGGTCTCGCGCACCGCCAGATCGACGTTGACGCGAATGCGCTGGGCCCCCGTCTTCTCGAAGGCATGGATGCCGATGTTGGCGGGCAGCACCAGATTGCGCACGAAGACATGGCGGATCGCACCGCGGGCATCGGCGATCTTGGCAGGCTCTGTCACCTTGTATTGGTCGACGGTCATGGCTGCTTCCAGTGGCATCTATGGCGGAGAAGTCGGGCCGGTTCCGGGCATCCTATTCCAGAACGGCGTCTTTGTCCCAGGCGGCCCCCATGTGCTGGCCGCTGTCCAGGGCGATGATTTGGCCTGTTAGCGACGGCGCGTCAAGGATGAACCTAAGTGCGCGGCAAATATCGCCGGGATCGACCGGGCGTTCCAGCGGCGTCGCCCGCCATTGATCGGCGAACTGTTCCGCCGTTTGGCGCGGGCTGGGCAGGGTCGGCCCGGGGCCGATGGCGTTGACGCGCACGCGGGGTGCGAGGTCTCGGGCAAGCATCTGGGTCAGGCCCCACAGCCCGTATTTGGATAAGCTGTAACTGGTGAACCCGAGCCCCAGGTTCAAGACCCGCTGATCGCAGACATTGACGATGTTGCCGCCGCCCTTGTCCTGCAGCCCACGCACAAAGCCCTGGCAAAGCACGAAGGGCGCGCGCAAGTTGATCGCCATATGGGCGTCCCAACTGTCCCGCGTCGCCGTGTTCGGCATGTCCTTTTCGAACAGCGAGGCATTGTTGACCAGCAAGGTCACCGGGCCGAGAGCATCCGCTGCGCGGGCGACCAGATTCGCTGTAAGGGTTTCGTCCGAAAGGTCGCAATCCACCGCCTCGGCCGTGCCACCGGCCGCGCGAATGATCGACACGGTCTCTTCCGCCGCCTGGGCCGAGCCGTTGTAATGCACGGCGACGCGCCAACCCGTGGCCGCCAGATCGACCGCCATGGCGCGGCCGATGCGCTGCGCCGCCCCCGTGACCAGCGCCGTCCCCGGCGCGGCCTGCGGCCCGGTCATAGGATCTCGCCCAGTTTATCCGCGACGACGTCGGGCACGCCCAGGACCTGCGCCGCGAGATAGCCGCCGTACAGCACCAGCAACACGATGCCGCCCAACCGGGAAATCCCGATCCAGCCGAACATCGCCGGGATGATCAGCACCGCCGCGCCCAGCATCACCCAAAGGTCAAACGCCAGCATCGTGGTCGGTACCGGCAGGGGCGCCGCCATGGACACCACGCCGGCGATCGCCAGCATGTTGAACATGTTGGAGCCCACGACGTTGCCGATGGCGACGTCGGCATGACCGCGCCGGGCGGCAACCACGGAGGCCGCCAATTCCGGCAACGAGGTGCCGATGGCGATCAGGGTCAGGCCGATGACTTCCTCGCCCAGGCCCATGGCACGGGCGATGGACACCCCGCCCGTGACCATCAGGTCGGCACCCAGGGCGATCCCGGCAAGGCCGCCGATGGATGCCGCCCAGGCGACCCAGGCTTTCTCGGGCACCTTGCCGATTTCCTCGACTTCCTCGACACGCTCGGCCGAGGCGCCGGGATCGTTGATGTCCCGCCAATAGGCGCTGCCGATAAACACCGCGAAGATGATGACCAGCAACGCGCCCTTCGGGAGATCCAACTCGCCGCCCCAGCACAGCATGACGAACAGCGCCGAACAGATCAGCAGCAGCGCGCCGTCACGGTAAAGCTTCGACTTGCGCTTGGCCATCGGGGCCAGCAATGCCGCCGCACCGACGATCATCAGCACATTCGCGATGTTGGAGCCGACGATATTCCCGGTCGCGAGCCCCGGATTTCCGGTCAGCGCCGCATCCAGCGAGACCACCAGTTCCGGCGCCGAGGTCCCCAACGCGACGACCGTCATGCCGATCAGCAGCGGCGACAGCCCGAAGATACGGGCCAGGCCGACCGCGCCACGGATCATGATCTCGGCCGCGCCCATCAGCACGACCAATCCGGCAACAAGTTGCAGATACATCATTATTCGGTCATTCCCGGTTTTCTTATGGTTCTAGATCCCGCGCCCCAAATGGCCGAAGACCGTCAGCAGGTCCTTATAGAGACCCCGTTTGAACGGCACGACCAGAGAGGGCAATTCTCCCATGGCGCCCCAGCGCCAGGACGAGAACTCGGGTTTGTCGTGAAAGTTAAGATCGAAATCGCCGTCGTCGCCGAGGAACCGCAGGGCATACCATTTCTGGCGTTGGCCGCGAAACCGGCCTTTCCAGACCATGTCGCGAATGTCCAAGGGCAGATCGTAGGCCAGCCAGTCCGGCGTTTCGGCGACGATCTCGGCGTTGCGCGTGCCGGTTTCCTCTTCCAACTCGCGGAACACGGCGTCGCGCGGGTCTTCCCCGTCGTCCAGACCACCCTGGGGCAACTGCCAGGGGAATTCCATCTGCAGCCCGGCGCGGCGGATACGTTCGCCCAGCCAGACATTACCGTCGCCGTTCAGCAACACAGCACCCACACCTGTCCGGTAGGGGCGCGGATCGTCGTCGGGATCAAGGGTCATGGGCGAAGGATACCTGCGTTTGGACCGGCTGTCCGCAACTGGCGGAAAAGAACCGGTGGAATAGTGCCAAGAGGATGTTGCCGGCGGGTTACTGGATGATCTGGCGATCGGCGACGGCGCTGAGTGGAACCAGGCGAAGGCGGTCCGGCGGCTGCGCCGCCAGCCAATTTTTCAGCTCCCGGATGGTATGGGGATAGGGCTCGCCCATGGCCACTGCGACGGATTGACTGCGGGCAAGCGCGCCCAGCCGCAACAGACGCCCGGCGATTTCGTCCTCGGTCGGTGTGCGGTCCAGATGGATATCGACCACGGCCTTGGGGACGGCGACCTCGGCGGCGATGCGCGCCATGGCGCCGCTGCCCGATTCACCGGAATCGACGAACATCAGACCGCGCGCCTTCAATTCCTCGAAGATCGGCCGCAACTGGCCCTCGGCCAGGCCGAATTTGGAGCCGAAGCGCGACATGAAACCGACGTACCCCGGCACCATGCCCATCAGGTTGGTCAAGGTGGCCATGTTGTCGCCGACCTGTTTCGCACTGTTCAGGGCGAGCGGCCCCGCATCCTCGAACGGGAAATTGGCGCTTTCCATCGGCAGGCCCATGAAGACCTCGTGTCCGGCCAGCCGGGCGCGCAGCACCCAATCCGCCGGGTCACGGGCATAGGGCGAGATGATCATGCTGACTTCGGGCGGCAGGGCCTTGATCGCGGCGATGGAGGCCGAGCGCGACAGGCCGATGCCACGGATCGCCACGGCGATCTGGGGGATCGTTGCGTCCAATTCCGGGACCGGGCGGGCATAGGCATCCATGGGGCGCGTGCCGTTGCGGGCGACGGCCGGGAGTTCACGCCCGTCCGCCGTTTTCTCGACCAAGGCCAAATCGGGAACCCGGGCCAGGGCCTCGACCCCGTCGATCCAGGCGATGCCTTTGTAGGCGTCGGCGGTACTGAAGGGAATGATCTTGCTGCGGTCCGGGTCCTGCGCCCCGCCGACCGCCTGCAGGCCCGATCCCAGACCCGAAGTGCCGATGTTCTGCACCGCGACCTGGCTGGCCGATACGCCGCCGACGACCGGCTCGGCCGGGATTGCCGGATTGGGCGCGGCGCCCGTTCCGCCGCCCGCCTCGCCCGCCTGGCCTTCCGCCGGCTGCCCTTCGGTGGGAGCGCCGCCCTCGGCAGGCGGCGTGAGGCCGCCGCCGGCGGGTGCCTGAGCCGTGGGAATGGCGATGGAGCCGTCGGGACGGCGGGGATCGACGACTTCCGGTTCCGGTTCGCTGGACCCCAACAGGAACCAGGCGGCGCCGCCGAAGATGGAGGTCAGGAGAAGCCCGGCGGCAAGACCCGCGATGATAAGGATCTTGCGCTGCGGATCCATGCGCGACCAGGCGCTGCCCTCCAGCTCCTCGTCGTCGTCCTCGTCATAGCCGCCGTCGTCGTCTTCCTCGTCCTCGTCTTCTTCGTCGAGGTCGAGTTCGTCGTCGTCTTCGTCGTCATCGCCGCCTTTCTTGCGGCGTTTCAGGCTAAACGGCAGTTTCAACGGCGCACCCGTTCATGATGGGCCCGGCCGGCGGGCGTCACCGGTGGGCACTGGCGGCAGCCTGACCGTTTGATCGACCTTTCGGTCACGGCCGGCGGCGGCGGACATCCGCCGCTTCGACGGTCAGGGTACTCAATTGGTCGAGGAGGTCAACGCACCGGAGAACAGCGCCACGCCCCGAAGCAGATCGATCGCCCGCAGAAGCTGATAATCGACCGCTTCTTTTGCGCCATCCCCTTCTTTTTCCGAGGTTTTCTCGCCATCCGTGTTGGCATCCCCTGCATCGTCCTTGACGTCCTTGTCATGGACGCCGTTGTCCAGGGCACCGCGCAGGTTTTCTTCGCGGCGGCCCGGCCGGGCCTCGATTTCCTCGATTCGCGACGGCTTGACCTCGATATCCGGATGGATGCCCTTGGCCTGGATACTGTCGCCGGACGGCGTGTAATAGCGCGCCGTGGTCAGGCGCATGGCCCGATGACCCTGCAGCGGCATGATCGTCTGGACCGAACCCTTGCCGAACGACCGCGTGCCCATCAGGACGGCGCGGCGGTGATCCTGCAGCGCACCGGCGACGATTTCCGACGCGGACGCCGAGCCGCCGTTGATCAGAACCACGACGGGCTTGCCGTCGGTCATGTCGCCCTTGGTGGCGTTGAAGCGTTGGGTGTCGTTGGGATCGCGCGAGCGGGTGGAGACGATCTCGCCCTTGTCCAGGAAGGTGTCGGAGACGGCGATCGCCTGATCCAACAGTCCCCCCGGGTTGTTGCGCAGGTCCAGGATATAGCCCTTGAGCTTGTCACCGGCTTCTTTCTTCATCTTGGCCAGCGCCTTGTCCAGACCCTGCTTGGTCTGTTCGCTGAACGAGGTGATGCGGATATAGCCGATATCGTCGCCTTCCATGTGCGAGCGGACCGAGGTGATCTTGATGATTGCGCGGGTCAGGCTGACGTCGAACGCATCCTGACCGGGGCGCAGGATCGTCAGCTTGATATCGCTGCCGACCTTGCCGCGCATCTTCTCGACCGCCTGCGACAAGGTCAGGCCCTGGATCGCTTCGTCATCGAGATGCGTGATGAAGTCGCCCGATTTGATGCCCGAGCGCGCCGCCGGCGTATCGTCGATCGGCGAGATCACCTTGACCACCCCGTTTTCCATGGTGACCTGAATCCCCAGGCCGCCGAACTGGCCGCGCGTATTGACCTGCATTTCCTTATAGGTGCGGGCGTTCATGTAGCTGGAATGGGGGTCCAGCGCCGTCAGCATGCCGGTGATCGCGGATTCGACCAATTCTTCGTCGGTCGGCTTGTCGACGTATTGCGAGCGGATGCGTTCGAAGACATCGCCGAACAGGTTGAGCAGCCGGTAGGTTTCCTCGGAATTCTTGGCATCCGAAGCCGCAGCCGCCGCCGAGGCATCCTGCGCCGCCGCCGGCGGAGACATCAGGACCATTCCGCCCAGCGCCACCGCACCGGCCAGGGCCTTGAGGCCCGCAACCTTCTTCATCATCTGTGTCATCCGCTCACCTTGTCATTGCGTGACGCCAACCACGGCAAGGGATTGATCGGTTGTCCCTTGCGGCGCAGTTCGACGTAGAGAATCGGCCGGCCGCCCCCGCCGTCGCCCATCAGGCCCACGGGTTCACCGGTGGAAACGCGCTGGCCCACGGCCATGTCGATGCGGGTCATACCCGCCAGAAGGGTATGATATCCGTCGCCGTGATCGATAATCAATAATTGCCCATATCCCCGGAACATTCCCGCAAAAGCGATCTTGCCGTCATAAGTGGCGATGACCTGTGAGCCGCTTCGGGCGGCGATATCGATGCCCTTGCGGGTCAATCCGGACGGCAGGTTTTCGCCGTATCGGCCAACCAGGTTCCCGACCACGGGCAACGGAAGGCGCCCACGACGTTTTGTGATCGATACAGATGGCGAAACTGTGGCGGCGGCACGCGCGGTGCGGGCGGCGGCACGGGCCTGTTCGGCCTGGGTCTTCGCCTTGGCTTTCGCCTCTGCCGCGGCGCGGGCGGCGGCCCGTTCATCGGCGCGGCGTTGTTCTTCCAGCCTGGCCATCAGGCCTTTCAGATCGCGGGCCTTGGCGGCCAGACGGGCGACGCGCTGGGCGGCGGCCCGTTCGTCGGCCAGGGTCTTGTCGAGCATGGCCCGCCGCTCGGCCATCAACTGGCGAATTTCCGCCCTTTGACGGGCCAGATCCTCCGTCGCCGAATTCAGATTCAGGCGCTCCTCGGCGGTCTTCTCGCGGGTGTCGGCAAGGGATTGCAGATCCAGTCGAATACGGGTCGCCCGGCGGTCGATCTCCGGCACGACAGAACGAAGCAGGATCGCACTGCGGACCAGGTCGTCCGGCGATTCAGGCAGCGCCAGCAAGGCCTCCGGCGGAAACTGCACCATCTTCTGCAAGGCAACCAGGACGCCCGCCAACTGGCTGCGGTTGGCGCCCAGCTGGGCCAGCTTCTCTTTTTCCTGACGCACCAGGTCTGCGATCTTGGCTTCCAGGGTAATGACCCGAAGCTCGCGGTCCTGGACGACCTTGGCCGCCGAGACCAGGCTTTGACGCAGGTTCTTGAGGTCCGATTGCAGGGCCTCGGCCTGATCCTTCAGGCGTTCCGTCTCGGCCTTGCCTTTTTTGATTTCCCGCTGGACCTTGTCCAGATCATCGGCGGCGAAAGCCGGATCGCCCGTCAGCAGCCCCAGGGCGGCCACCGCCGCCAAGGCGATGGCGAATGCGGATTGCGAGGACCCGCGCAACCTATTCCGCCGCTTCGCGGGCGGCATCGGCACCGCCGTCGATCAGCGACCGCCCGGTCATTTCCGCCGGCTGGGCGAGCCCCATGAGTTGCAGCAGCGTCGGTGCCACGTCGGCCAAGCGCCCGTCGTGCAGGCCGTTGACCCATTCAGGCGCGTTGACCAGCAAGGCCGGCACCAGGTTCAGGGTATGGGCCGTATGGGGGCCGCGGCTCTTGGCATCGGCCATCTGCTCGCAGTTGCCGTGGTCGGCGGTGACCAGCATGACGCCGCCGGCGTCGATCACCGCTTGTTCCAATCGCGCCAGGGAGGCGTCGATGGTCTCGGCCGCCTTGATCGCCGCCTCGAGAATGCCCGTATGGCCGACCATGTCGCCGTTGGCATAGTTGACGACGATCAGATCGAACGTCCCCTCGCCGATCACGCGGACCAGATTGTCCGTCACCTCGCCCGCCGACATTTCCGGCTGCAGGTCGTAGGTCGCAACCTTGGGCGACGGCACCAGGATGCGTTCCTCGCCGTCGAAGACATCTTCGCGGCCGCCGTTCAGGAAGAAAGTGACATGGGCGTATTTCTCGGTCTCGGCGATGCGCAACTGTGTCTTGCCGGCGGTCGAGACGGCCTCGCCCAAAATGCCGGAGAGGCTTTCCGCCGGGAACATGGCCGGAATGAAGGCATTGAGATCACTGGAATATTCGACCATGCCCAGGGTCGCCGCGAAGGCCACGGTCTTGGACCGGTCGAAACCGTCGAACCTGGGATCGACCAGCGCCGTGAGAATTTCCCGCGCCCGGTCGGCCCGGAAATTGGCGCAGAGCAGGCCGTCGCCGTCGTTCATCCCCGCATAATCGCCGATCACGCAGGGTTCCATGAATTCGTCGGTCTTGTTCTGGGCATAGGCGGCTTCGATCGCCTTGCAGGGATCGTCGGCGGCGTCCACGCCGTCGGCGGCGACCATGACGTGATAGGCCTTGGTCACCCGGTCCCAGCGCTTGTCCCGGTCCATGGCGAAATAGCGCCCGGTGACCGTCGCGACGGAAACGTCCTCGACCCCTTCCAACGCCGTCAGGAACCGCCCCATGTAACCCTTCGCCCCCTTGGGCGGGGTATCGCGGCCGTCGAGGAAGGCATGAATGCGGACCGGCACGCCGGCGGCCGACACGGCCTTGGCCAGCGCCACGATATGGTCCTGATGGCTGTGCACGCCGCCGGGGCTGAGCAGCCCGATCAGATGGCAGACGCCACCGGAGGTCTTGAGCTTTTCGATATAGGCGACCAGGGCTGCGTTCTCGGCGAGCGTACCGTCTTCCACCGCTGCGTCGATCTTCGGCAGGTCCTGCAGAACGATGCGCCCGGCGCCCAGGTTCATATGGCCGACCTCGGAATTGCCCATCTGGCCCTGCGGCAGGCCGACTTCCTGGGCCGACGCATCCAGGCGCGCGCGCGGGCAATCGGCGACCAGACGGTCCCAGGTCGGGGTTTCGGCCAGGGAAATGGCATTGTCGGCGGCGGGTTCGCGGTCGCCCCAGCCGTCCAGAATGCACAGGACAACGGGCCGGGGGGATTTCGTCGCTTCGGGCATGGCGCTCTTCTTAAATGGTGTCGCTATTCGGGGTCATGAAATTGGGGTGCGGCGCCGGGCCTTTCAACAGTCTCGGAACGGCGTGCCGAACCTGCTCCTTTTACCAGAGGTTGGCCCCGGATGGTAGGTCCTGGGCACCTTTCCCAGGGTATTCGTCGGCGACGGGGCCGAGCCGTCACACCCGATGATAGGGATGGCCGGTCAGGATCGCGTGCCCCCGGTAGAGCTGTTCGGCGAGCAAGGCGGGAACCAATTGATGCGGCCAGGTCTGCTTGCCCAGCGACAGCATGAAATCGGCCCGCGCCCGCGCCTCTTCCGCCAGGCCGTCCGCGCCGCCGATCAAGAAGGCGAGATCGCGCACCCCGTCGTCGCGCCAGGCTCCCAGGCGTTCGGCGAAATCGGGGCTGGCGAGAGATCTGCCACGTTCGTCCATCGCAATCACCGTCGCCCCGTCGGGCAGGGCGGCAGTCAGCAACTCGGCCTCGCGCGCCTTCAGGGCGTCGCCCGAAAGCGGCTTCTTCTCTTCCACCAGCTTGAGGTCGAGCGGCCAAGGCAGGCGGCCCTTGTACTGGTCGAACAGGGCCTGTTCCGGGCCCTTCTTCCGGCGGCCCACGGCGATGATGGTGATGCGCATGCGGGGGACCATAGCGTGAAACGCCGGTCTTGGGGGAATGAGGAATTGTCGAAGGAGCAAGGGGGATCGGCCGAACGTCACGGCCGGGGCGGAAAAACGAACAAACCCCGCTTGGGACAGTCCGGCCATGGACTGCCGTCGGATGAACGTCTTTCCCTTCGCGCCGCCGGGCATCGGGCCGGCGGCCGGGTCTGGTCGTACCTGTCAGGCGGCGGCTGCCTCCGGCGTCAGGCCGGAGCGGCGGCTTCCTGTTGTACGGGGGCACCGGTCCAGAGCTTTTCCAGGCCGTAGAAATCGCGCACTTCCGGGCGGAACAGGTGGACAATGACGTCGCCCGCGTCGATCAGCACCCAGTCGCAGCTGGACATGCCCTCGACGTTGAGGCCCTTCAATCCGCTCTGTTTCAGTTTTTCCCGGAGATGGTCGGCCATGGCGCCCACTTGGCGCTCGGATGTGCCGCTGGCAATGACCATGTGGTCAGCGATATCGGTCTTGCCGTGGAGATCGATGACGGCCAGGTCCAGAGCCTTGTCGTCATCCAGGGATGCGGTCACCAGTTTCAAGACGTCATCGCCGGTGAGCGGCATCTGTTTTGCTTTCGGTATGGCCCTAGTCCTTTCCTTCCGTGTCGCGGTCCGCCCGGCACCATGCCCGGCGGTTCAACCGCCCGAACGCCGGAACAAGCCCCGCGCCCGGAGCGCCGTGGCCGAGGTCGCGTTCAAGGGCGTATGAAGGAAGACCCACGCCGGAGGACGCATGTCGGCCAACCGGCCCGCCCGGGATTCCTTGATGCGTTCCCGGTGGAACCGGCGCGCTGCCCTACCCGACAGCGCCCCTAAAGAATAGGAAGGCCGGTCGAAAACCGCAACGGGCACGGTGTGAAAGATGCGTGTCCAGCGGCTCCAGCGGGAAATCTGTGACAGGTTGTCGGCGCCCATAAGCCAGACAAACCGCTGGGTTGGGAATCGCCGGCAGAGGCGCGCCAAGGTTTCCGCCGTGTAGGTCGTGCCGAAGCCTTTTTCGATGTCGGTGACCCGAATTCGGGGGTGGTCGGCGACCGATTTGGCCTTTTCGATTCGGTCTTCGAACGGCGCCATGCCCTCCTGCGGCTTCAACGGGTTCTGCGGCGAGACCAGCCACCAGACCTCGTCCAGGCGCAACCGCTTCAGGGCTTCCAGGCTGATATGCCGGTGGCCGTCATGGGCGGGGTTGAAGGACCCGCCCAGAATGCCGATGCGTCGCGCGGGGCGTCTCAAGGGTCTGTTCCGATGGTTTCTGGATTGCCGGGACCGTCGCGGGAAACCCTAAGAAGGCCGGGTTTGACCCGTGCCGCGGACGACGTATTTGAAGCTGGTCAACTGTTCGACGCCGACCGGCCCGCGGGCGTGCAGCTTGCCGGTGGAAATGCCGATCTCCGCCCCCATGCCGAATTCGCCGCCGTCGGCGAACTGGGTCGAGGCATTGACCAGAACGATGGCGCTGTCGACTTCGTTGATGAATTTTTCCGCCGCCGCCGCATCGTCGGTGATGATCGCGTCGGTATGGTCGGAGCCATGCGTGCCGATGAAACCGATCGCGTCGTCGATGCCGTCGACCAGTTTCACGGCGACGATGCTGTCGAGATATTCCGTATCCCAATCTTCGTCGCTGGCGGGGATCACGCGGGCGTCCATTTTCTGCACGTCGGCGTCGCCGCGCACTTCACAGCCGGCCTGAACCAGACCGTCGAGAATACCGGGCAGCAGCGTGTCCGCCGCGTCGCGGTCGACCAGGACGTTTTCCGTCGCCCCGCAGATGCCGGTGCGGCGCATCTTGGCGTTGACCACGATGTCCTTGGCCATGGCCGGATCGGCGGCCTTGTTGACGTAGGAATGGCAAAGGCCTTCCAGGTGCTGGAACAGGGGCACCTTGCTTTCGTCGATCACCCGCTGGATCAGCGACTTGCCGCCGCGCGGCACGATGACGTCGATGAATTCGGTCATGCGCAGCATCTCGCCGACCGCCGCGCGGTCTCGGGTCGGGACGGTCTGGATCGCATCCTCGGGCAGTCCGGCGGCCTTCAGGCCGTCGCGCAGGCTGTCCAGAATCGCCGCCGAGGAATGGAAACTTTCCGAACCGCCGCGCAGGATCGAGGCGTTGCCCGCCTTGAGGCAGAGCCCGCCGGCATCCGCCGTCACGTTGGGCCGGGATTCGTAGATCACGCCGATCACGCCCAAGGGCACGCGGCGCCGTTCGATATGCAAACCGTTGGGCCGGTCCCATTCGGCGAGCGTCGTGCCGATGGGATCGTCGAGCGTGGCGATGGCTTCCAGGCCCTTGGCCATGGCTTCGACCCGGTCTTCGTTCAACAGCAGCCGGTCGAGCATCGCCTTGCTCAGGCCCTTGTCTTCACCGAAGGCCATGTCCTTGGCGTTCTCGCTGAGAATCTCGTTCTGCCGGCGGCGCAGGCTGGCGGCGGCTTCGGTCAGCGCGGTGTCCTTGGCGGCACGCGGGGCGGTCGCCAGCTTTGCCTGGGCGGCGCGGGCGCGGCGGCCGATGTCGGCCATCATCTGCGCGATGTCTTCGGTTTGTGCCGTTGCCTCGGTCATGCCGGTCATGGTCCTCTCCTCGTTCCCCGCTTTTTTATATGGCGATCCGGGCCGGGTCAGTCCAGCACCAGGTCGTCGCGGTGGATCATCTCGTCCCGGCCACGATAGCCCAGGATATCCTCGATTTCCTTTGATTTCGCACCCTTGATGCGGCGCGCGTCCTCGGCCGAATAGGCGACCAGGCCACGGCCCAGAAGCTCGCCCGCCGCCGATTTGACGACGACAGAGTCGCCGCGTTCGAAGTCGCCTTCGACGCCGGTGACGCCGGCGGGCAGCAGGCTCTTGCCCTGGGCAAGGGCGCGTTCCGCCCCCGCGTCGACGACGATGGCGCCGTCGGGGCTGAGCGAGCCGGAAATCCATTGCTTGCGCGCCGTCAGCGGGTTGGCGTCGGGCAGGAACCAGGTCACCTTGCCGCCGTCTTCCATCCGGGCGAGCGGATGATCGGCCAGGCCGTTGGCGATCACCATGCGGCAACCGGCGGCCATGGACATGCGGGCGGCGACCAGCTTGGTCACCATGCCGCCCGATCCGTCATCGGTCATCTTGACCCCGGCCATGGCCTCGATCTCCGGCGTGATGGCGCCGTGAACCAGGGGTACATGTTGGGCGTCCGGATCCTGCGACGGGTCGCTTTCATAAAGCCCGTCCGACGACGACAGCAGGACCAGCGTGTCCGCGCCGACCATGGCAGCGACGCGGGCGGCCAGGCGGTCGTTGTCGCCGAAGCGAATTTCGTCGGTCGCGACAGTGTCGTTTTCATTGATCAGCGGCACCGCGCCCAGACGGATGATCTGGTCGACCGTGTTGCGCGCATTGAGATACCGGCGGCGGTTCTCCGTGTCGTCCAGGGTCAGCAGCACCTGCGCCACGGTGACGTCGTGCACGCCCAGCACTTCTTGATACGCATGGGCCAGACGGACCATCCCGGCGGCGGCCGCGGCCTGGCTTTCTTCCAGCTTCAACTTGCCGCGCGCGGGCAGGCCCAGATGACGGCGGCCGACGGCGATCGCCCCGGAGGACACGATCAGGACTTCCTGCCCCCGTTCGCGCAGCTTCAGCAAATCGGCGCCGAGCGTTTCCAGCCAGGCGCGCTTGACCGTGCCGCGTTCCTTGTCGACCAACAGGGCCGAGCCGATCTTGACGATGACCCGCTTGCCGTCGCTGAGCTGCGGCGCCGCATCGGCCTGGGGCAGGATACGTTCGGCGGTCATGGCGTCCAGGTCCCCTGCGCGGCTCCTTCGTCTTCCGCCTCGCCGTCTTCCGCATCCGCGGCACGGGCATCGCCGATTTCAGCGACCAGGGCGCGCAAGACCTCGGGCACGCCTGTCCCGGCGACGCCGGAGACCAGCATGATGTCGGCCATCTTGCACTTGGCGGCGCGGGCCAGGGCCTTGCTCCGTTCCTTGATCTCGTCGTCGTCCAGGGCGTCGATCTTGTTGAGCGCCAGGACCTCCGGCTTGTCGGCGAGGCCGCCGCCGTAAGCCTTCATCTCATGCCGCACCTGGCGGTAGGCGCCGGCGACGTCTTCCTGCGTGCCGTCGACCAGATGCAGCAGCACGCGGCAGCGTTCGACATGGCCCAGGAACCGGGTGCCGAGCCCGGCGCCCTCGCTGGCCCCTTCGATCAGGCCGGGGATATCGGCCAGCACGAAGGACCTCTGATCGACCGCGACGACGCCCAGGTTGGGATGCAGGGTGGTGAAGGGATAATCGGCGATCTTCGGCTTGGCCCGGGAACAGGCGGACAGGAACGTGGACTTGCCCGCGTTGGGCAGGCCGACCAGGCCGGCGTCGGCGATCAGCTTGAGGCGCAGCCAGACCCAGCGTTCCTCGCCGGGGAAACCGGGAATGGTCTTGCGCGGCGCGCGGTTGGTCGATGATTTGAAACGCGTGTTGCCCAGGCCGCCGTCACCGCCCTTGAGCAGCACCACCCGCTCGCCGACATGCGTCATGTCGAGCAGCACGGTTTCCTTGTCGTCGTCGAGGATCTGCGTGCCGACGGGCACCTTGAGCACGATATCGTTGCCGCGCCCGCCGGTGCGGTTCTTGCCCATGCCGTGGTTGCCGCGCCCGGCCTTGAAATGCTGTTGGTAGCGGAAATCGATCAGCGTGTTCAGGCCGTCGGCGCATTCGATGATGACGTCGCCGCCGCGTCCGCCGTCGCCGCCGTCGGGACCGCCGAACTCGATGTACTTCTCGCGGCGGAACGACATGCAACCGCTGCCGCCGTCGCCGCTCTTCAAGAACACCTTTGCTTCATCGAGGAATTTCATCGCCGGAATCTACACTGTACTGCGGACATGAAAAACGGGGGAATGGCTGGCCATTCCCCCGCGAATTCATCGTCGCGAATGGCCGCTCAGTCCGTCAGTTGGACGGCTCCACCGAAACGTAGGTACGACCCTTGGCCTTCGTCGCGAAGGCGACGCGGCCTTCGATCTTGGCGAAGATCGTGTGATCCTTGCCCATGCCGACGTTTTCGCCCGGGTGATACTTGGTGCCACGCTGGCGCAGGATGATGTTGCCGGGGATCACGGCCTGACCGCCCGACTTCTTGAGACCCAGGCGGCGACCCTCGGAGTCGCGGCCGTTGCGTGAACTACCACCGGATTTCTTATGTGCCATCGGTGCCTACTCCTTATTCCTCGCCCTTCTTGGGGGCGGCTTTCTTGGCGGGGGCCTTCTTGGCCGCGGGCTTTTTCGCCGCAGGCTTGGCATCCGCCTTGGATTCCGTTTTCGCGTCGGCCTTCTTGGCCGCCGGCTTCTTGGCCGCCGGTTTGGCTTCGGCGTCGGCCTCGGCCTTCTTCGGGGCGGCCTTCTTCGCAGCGGCGGGCTTGGTGCCGGTGGCGCTCACATCAAGGATGCGCAGCACCGTTTCCAACTGCCGATGGCCCTTGAGGCGGCGATAATTGTGGCGCCGCTTCTTCTTGAAGATAAGGACCTTGTCGCCCTTCTGCTGTTCCAGGACTTCGGCGAAGACCGCCGCTTTTTCGACCACAGGCGTGCCGACCGTCGGGGCTTTGCCCTCTTCGCCGAGCATCATCACCTGGCCGACTTCAACCGTGTCACCCGGGGCACCCAGCATCTTTTCGACGACCAGGATATCACCCTTGGTCACCCGATACTGCTTACCGCCGGTTTTGATAACCGCGTACATCGTTTTCTGAACCCTATTAATTGTTGATCTTGTTTGGTTTTATTTACCCGCCGCCACGCCGGAAAACCGGCCCGGAAGCGGAAGAGGCGGCACTATAGCCATCAAACCGCATAAGTCAATGGCGGAAACGCCCCGAAAGGCGCGGTTTCCCGGGCGCCATCCAATGCCGCACCTCCCCCCTGGACGTCCCTCTCCGCCCCCTGCACAGCAGCCCGCGCGCCACGCCACGCTCGGCCCATCCACACGCCCCATGCAACGAACCTGTAGACATGGCGAAATTGCTGACTATAAAGGGGCGTTCCCGGACCATATTTGGTTACGACACGATCGGGCGGCGCCGTGGCAGGCCCCGCCGGGCCTAGAAAATCGAATGGTTTTCAAAGGCTTCTAGGAGAGGTGCCGGAGTGGTCGAACGGGGCGGTCTCGAAAACCGTTGTGCCTTATGGGTACCGAGGGTTCGAATCCCTCCCTCTCCGCCATTTTGCCATTCCCCGACACTCGCGCTCGTTCGCCAACATCCGGAAAAATACCGTAAATACTGGAGTTTTGGCACACGATTAACCTTCCTCGTTCGCCGACGTTCGCCTACAATCAATCATCCATGATGGGTTGATTGATGGGTAAATTGAATGGCACGTGAGATCGGGAAGCTGTCGGCGGTCGCTGTCCGCAACCAATCGAAGCCTGGCCTGCACGGCGATGGGGGCGGACTTTACCTGCAAGTGACCAAGGCAGGCGTGAAGACCTGGATCTATCGCTTCATGCTTTCCGGGCGTCGGCGCGACATGGGACTTGGGCCGCTGCACACGGTTGGCCTGGCCGAGGCCCGCGAAGAAGCGCGGCGCTGCCGCCAACTCGTGCGGCTAGGCATTGACCCTATCGAGGATAGGAAGGCGACTAAACTTGCCGCCAAGGCCGAGGCCCTGAAGGCCATGACGTTCAAGGAATGCGCCAAGGCTTACATCAAGGCCCATGAAGCCGGCTGGAAGAACGACAAGCATATTGCCCAGTGGAACTCGACACTGACGACCTACGTCTATCCGACCATCGGCGCCCTGTCGGTCGATGCCATCGATACCGGGCTCATCATGAAAATTCTGGAGCCCATCTGGACAACCAAGACCGAAACCGCCAGCCGGGTGCGCGGGCGCATGGAAGCGATCCTAGACTGGGCCACCGTCCGCAAGCACCGCACGGGGGAGAATCCGGCGCGATGGAAAGGACATCTCGATCACTTGTTGCCGGCGCGCGGCAAGGTTCAGAAGGCAGGCCATCATTCGGCCCTCCCTTATGACAAGATCGGGGCGTTCTTAAAGGCCCTGCGCGCTCAGGAAGGCATCGCGCCTCGCGCCCTGGAGTTCGCCATCCTGACCGCCGCGCGGACAGGCGAAGTCATCGGCGCGACCTGGCAGGAGATCGACATGGAGAAGGGACTCTGGACGATCCCCGCCGAACGCATGAAGGCTGACAAGGAACATCGCGTCCCGCTCTCCGAACCCGCCTTGGAAATTTTGAAGGGTATGCAGGAGGTTCGAGACGGCGACTTTGTCTTCCCCGGCGGCAAGGCCCGCCGGCCGCTCTCCAACATGGCCCTGCTCGTGACCTTGCGCCGCATGAAGCGCACGGACATCACCGTTCACGGGTTCCGCTCGACCTTCCGGGACTGGGCCGCCGAACGAACCAACTTCTCCCGCGAGGTGGCGGAAATGGCCCTCGCCCATGCCGTGGGCAGCAAGGTGGAAGCGGCCTACAGGCGCGGCGATCTGTTCGCCAAACGAGTTGAACTGATGGATGCCTGGGCAGGGCATTGTCAGACAGCAAAAAGCTAAGTCAGATCTGTTTTTCCCCATTTACCCACCCGACAGAAATATGGTGGGCAAATAACCTCCAAGGACCACAGCATCCTTGGAGGCAAACGTGCGCTCAAAAGATTTCTCTTGTGTTCGGGTCAGCGAGCTAGTCATCAACTGGCACGTTCTGGAGGCTTGCAACTATCGTTGTCGATATTGCTTCGCAAAGTGGGAAAAGCCTGCTCACCCCGAGCTTTGGCGTTCATCCGAAAATTCCGAGAGGCTGCTCGAAGCTCTCTGGGACTTCTTTGACCCCGCGAACTCTGAAAACCCACTTCGTCGCTCCATGGAGTGGAAGCGGCTCCGTCTCAGCCTTGCTGGTGGCGAACCGACTTTACTTGGCACGCGGCTCATCGATATCGCACGAAAAGCGCACCAGCTTGGATTCTCGGTTTCCTTGATTTCCAATGGAAGCCGGCTTGATCCCGAGTGGGTCCAGGAACTCGCGCCCCTTTTGTCCGTGATTGGCCTGAGCCTAGATGCCGTCGATCCCGCCACCAATCTAGCTATTGGCAGAGACTACCGTGGAGAATGTCTCGACATTGATCGGATCGTTTCAATCGTGGATACGGCACGCCGCGTTAATCCAGCCATCGAGATAAAGATCAATACCGTCGTTAATGAAGCCAACACCGATACGGACATGTCGGCCTTGATTACGGTCGTCCGGCCGGACCGTTGGAAAGTGATGCGCATGCTCCCGATGGTAACGCAGGCATTGGCAATCGACGACGCAAGTTTCGCATCTTTCATCAATCGGCATGGCGTCCATTCCGATGTGATGTGCGTCGAAGACAACGGCGACATGACACAGTCCTACGTCATGGTCGATCCTCATGGGCGGTTCTTCCAGAACAACATTGCCGGCGCGCCATACATCTACAGCCCGGAAATCCTGCTTGCCGGCGCAGGCGCCGCATTCGAGAGAATTCCGTTTTCGCCCCCAAAGTTCGCTGGCCGGTATGCAATCGCCACCGGCGGAGAGACTGCGGAATGAGGGTCAGCCTGCCTTGGAATCAGAGTCCGCGTCGCCAATCGTGTCCAGTCGTGCGCGCGCTTCGGCATATCGTCTCAATTCGGGCAACGATTCAAAATACGCCTCTCGGCTGAACCCGCCGCCAAGCGCCTCCATCTCAGCCGCACAATCGTTCAAGCCATGGAGCAATTTGATCGTGGCGTATTCGGTATAGAGATCATTCACTCGCTCTTCGGGAAATCCCCGCGTCCGCGCGCTACGGGCAACCCCTCGGATTGTCTTCCAAGACGGAATCTTGCCGTTCCGCCACCTCTTAATTTCACGCGCTGCGTTCTCTGGTTTCCAACCTGGAAAAAACGCCGCGCCGAATTGTTCATCATTGGAGAACCCGCTGATCGCCCGCATCCCTTCCAGCCATCGCGCAATGGGGAACTGGCACTCATTGTCCGCGAATGATGGAACGAGCCGATCTACCAAGTCGCTGCCCTGATAGTAACAAACAAGCAGATATAGGAGATTTGAAAGCGACAGAACGCCGAGAACCCGTCCCATTGCTTCCAGGCTGTTGTCGTTGACCGTTTCAAGCCGGGAAACCGCGCGCCGCGTCACACCCGTCATCGGCAGGTCAAGGGCGTTGATCGCCTGCGCCAAGCCTTTCGGATTCCGATCGACCAAGTGCGGCTTCAATTCATAGGAGACATCGACTAAGCGCTTTATCTCTCGGATTTCCAGCGTCGGCACTGAGGTCGATGCGACCGCGCCACCGCAAAAGCAGTACCACGGACCGCCGAAGCTATCGGGATACGTTTGAAAGGATTGTTTTACCATGGGCCGCAACGACGCACCGAAATCGGATTTCAAGGCAGCCAACTCGAAAAATTTGTCTACGGTTGACGGCTTCGGAGCACCCTTTCCGGCCAACATGTTCTTGACTGTGCGATGGGACAATTCGCCTTCTGCTTTTCGGTCTGGGCGCTTTTCGAACAAGGCGTCGATGACCGAAACCCCAACGACCTTCATAACCCATTCAATATTGGGAAGTAGCACTTTGACTGGCCTCTAAACTGCCGACTTGTCTCCGAGAACTGTCCCGAAGTTTAAGTGCCGATTGCTTGAAATGGGAAGGGGCGATCAATCTCTATCTACCCGCCGGATCTCTGGCGACAGGCACAGGTCAGTGATATCCGCAGATGCATGGAAGGCAAAAAATTTGTCTTTAACCTCTTGCGAATCAAAACTTGCCGCACCACCTTGTCATAGTTGTTCGCCAACAACAGAGGACTTCGCTCTCTGTGACACTCAAATGCTCCGACCATTTCCAGGCGTGAGCATCAGACAAGATTTAGTAGGTGGGGATGCTGTGTCGTCTCCNACCGNACGATACGATTACAAGGTTCCGGGTTAGTTTTAATTCGGAGCCGATCATGATCCGGCCAGGAAGCCATCGCTCCCCTAGGCCAAGGATGGTCCGACTTACGTACAAGGCCCGCTGCCCTGAATGAGGCGGTCAGCAGGTTTAGTTGGAACTCCCCGCTCCTCATCACTCGCGAACAACNCCTCCCATTTNACATGTGGCCGCCCGCCCTTTTGGGCGGGCGGCCCTAGCTGCGCCGTTGCTGTCGGCGCATCAGGAGCGGTCATGAAAAAAGTCGATGAATCCCCTTTGCACCAAACCAATCCAAATCAAACGACCAGGGCGCAACACAAGCGCCTTGGTGACACCCCCCGCCTCGCCTTCACGGTCGATGAGGTCTCTACGATTTCGGCGCTGGGTCGCACAACTTTGTACTCAAAAATCGGGTCTGGAGAGCTTCGGGCGCGGAAATGCGGGAAGAAAACCCTGATCCTGGCCGAAGACCTCCGGCAATTTCTATCTGACCTGGAAACCGTCCAGCCGTCATCCGGCTTTGCGAAGGAGTAAGGCAAATGAACGACTATACCCCCGCAGATATCCAGATCCTCGAACATGTTCGCTATCAGCTTTCACAGCGGCCTATTTATCCGTTGCCTCAGTCCCCAGCCGTCCAGGCCCCTTTGCCGATCCACTTTCTCCCCCAACCCGCCCGCGACCTGGTCACATCAAGCGCATCAGCGATCGGCGTACATCCGGAAATCGCTCTCGCCTGCCTGTTCGCCGCCGTATTCATCGCCGCGCGGGGGAATTTTCGAGTGCGCTTGGCTGACAACCACACGGAGGCCTTGACCGAGTACATTCTTGTCAGCGCCCCTTCCGGGCAACGGAAGAGCGCAATCGTTGAGTTCTTCCGTGCCGTGCTTATTTCGGTTCAGTCTGAAATGCAGGCTGCGTATATCGAGAATGGCTCGGCAAATGATCGGAATATCTTGAACGCTGCGGTTAAGAAAGCTGAAGCGGTGTTCGCGGATCAGCTCCAAAAAAAGACTGCCGAGTTGGGGACCGTCGACCTCGCGCGTGCGGCATTGGCGAACGATTTGAAAGCCATCGAGAACCTTCGAAAGTCAGCCAGGGATTGCCGAAGCCTTCCCCGCTTTCTTGTGGACACATCAACGCCCGAAGCGCTTGCCATTGAAATGGACGTTCAGGGAGAAGCAATCGGTATCTTCGAAGCTGAAGGAGGGATTTGGAAAAACCGGCTCCCGTCCAATCGGGATGACATTGTGCTAAAGGCATATACGGGAGAACCCTTCGCATCCGACACTCGGACGCAAGGCGCGGTTCGCCTTCAATCGCCTATCGCAGCGATCTGCAACCTAGTGCAGCCGAACGTATTCAACGCTGTTTATATCAACACAGACCTCGTAGAACACGGGCTGGTGCCGAGGGTCTTGCCCCTCATTGCTCCGTCCTGGACACCACTGGAAATCCCACAATTTTCAGAGGTTCCCATCCATCTTGCTGATTGGTACGAAACGCTTATTCGCACTCTGTTGAAGGCTCAACGACCGGCCGGTCAAGACGGCATGCGGACAATCCACACGCTCGCCGTTAGTACCGAAGCAAAAGCCGAATTCGACCGCTTCTCCCAGCACTGCCGAGGCCTCTATGTTAATAGCGCGCACGACGGAGCGGGTGGATACCAAGCATTTTTGAATAAACTGGCTGGCCATGCCGTGCGATTGGCCGGTGCAGTCCACCTTATGAAATGCCCATCCCCGCAGAACCATCCAATCGACGCCGAGTCGATGCAATGCGGCACAGCATTTGCGGATTACTTTCGGCTTCATGCAAATGCCGCATTCGACGAATCAACACGCGACGGAATTTCCCATGCGCCGCTGATCCTCAAATGGCTTCGGCGACACCGCCACCCGGAATTTACGGAACGCCTGGCCCTGCGGGGAATTGGCAGTAACCGCCATAAAGTGTTTCAAGTCCGCGCCGGTCTCGATGTTCTTAGTCAGCATGGTTACGTGCAAGGCGCTTACATCAGTAAAGGGCTCACCTACGTTACCAATCTCAACTTAGGGTAATGCTCTTCATACATTTATAGGGCTTCAATGCGTTGACAGGAGTGACCGTCACTCCTGTCAACGCCATCAGGCACACCTTGTGACGCCATCAAACAATCGCGAGATCAAATGCACCAAAAAAACGCGGTGCAATTATTCAAATTCAATTAGTCGCTTGCGGCCGGCTTCACAGCAACAACGTGTCGCTTCACAAACTGGCTAGCCCCATAAACAGCAAATCCAGTGACGATGAAAAACCCTACAAATCGAAACATAGCCAATCTCCGATAATTGTTGTCATCGGAAGCTATCAATGCTTGCCCCCAGAAATTGACAGGTATGGCGATGCCAATCAGAGCTTTAACAGTAGAGCTTAAAAGTTTAACCCTGCTCTAGGAGACTATGAGCGTCCAACGAGAAATCGGCCCGCCCCCTAACAATTACGCGTCAGAAAACTCAGGCGGGCTCGTCTTCCTCGGGGCGCGAATGAAGGCGATTAACGATGTCTTGGTAGCCTTCCACAGCATTCCGTCTAGAACTGCTTGCAAACGCCGACGCCTTTGACCTTGAGGCATCAAATGCGCTTCCGGTCGCCCTCACATATCCCGCAGCAACTGAGACAGACTTGTCGCTCATGGAGCCCGCTCGACTGAAAATCTCGTCAACAAACCTGTGGTGCTCTCTCAAACTCACTACCAGAGCTCGAATTTCGAATTCTTTCCATGCGGATATAGCAAGGGAATAAAGAAGAATAGTCGGCCCCAATGGGGGAAATACAGAACAACAAAGAACCAAAACACCTCTCGTCAATGCAATACCGCCACATTCCTTGTACATCTCTTCAAAGGAAATTTCGTCCTTCAGAAAACGGAGAATTACGGGATAGGTCCCAATCCCAATTGAAGCTATAGCCACTGGTAACGCAGGGGTAGCGTCTGACTTCATCAAATTTTGCAGTACCTTAATAACCACTCCATAGAGGACGCCTGATTTAAACGCGTTCAAAATTTCTTTTAGGGCAGTCTCTAAGGTTTCCCGGTCAATTTCCTCCCCTCGGAAACGCTTACCGAGAACTTCGATAGATTGTTGTAATGAAATTATGGTTGCGCGAACGCCCCCACCAAGAACCCCTCCTGCGGATAATCCAAAAGCTACCGCGCCGTAATCGGCAATGGCGGCGCTCAAGTCGGGATTCTGAGCAATTAACTCACATAGCTTTTCGCTAATTTCGCTGCCGTGGACCCCATCATAAGAAATCTCCACCTCAACATTTTCATGCACCTCGGCAACGCTAGCGTTTTCGCTATTTGTTACGATCACACTTCCAGAATACTTCTCATCATTTGCTTGGCTCGAAACATATTGAGCACTACCAATTTTTGCTTGATACGACCTAACGACTTGCCCCGTATCTAAGTTGAAAATAACGATATCATCTTCTCCGAGACGACCCTCCGGAAGGTCCGTCCCGAATTCTTGATTTATTGCCCGACTCCCTCCCGGCGGCACTCTAATGGCGAGATAAGGCTTCCCTTGCAGTTCGGCATTAGCGTTGAAGCTCGTTACTTGACCATGTTCAAACGCAAACCCTTTTGCGTTGGGGTTCTTCGTCACCTCTTGTGCGATAGTGACAAGCCCACTCTTCCCAGGCTCAACAAGGCTATCGGCGCCCTCTTTGACTGCCTCAGCACTTGCATCGGTCCTAATCGTTAGTTTTGGCACAAGCGCGTCTTTCGCCGCACTAATTATTGATTTCATTTTAGTTTTTTTACTTGGGCTTGATGAATCCTCCATGTTCTTACTCCCCGTCGACCTTCGGCCGGTTGACAATCTGCGCCAGCCCACCAAAGCTCCAGACCCAAGCCTGTAGCTCCCGCTCGCTGGTCGTGGTGACGGTCAGCGTCAGACTGCCGTCTCGATGGTTCTTGATGACCTGGTCGTCGCTCCAGATACGGTCGCGAACGTAGTCTGCCGCATCTTTGGCGACCTTGACGCTCATGCGCTTCGGTTTATGCCAGTCCAGGCCGAAGCGGCGTGAGTCACCCTCCGCCGCATCGAAGCCGAAGTATTCCCCTGTCGTCGCGATGTCAGAAATCCGGTGCAGTGAGAAAGTGGTCGGGCGCTCTGGCGCAAGCATGCCTTCCTCCAGGCGGTACCCCTGGACGTACAAGGCGCCGTTCATGACCAGGATGCGCCCCGGCGCGTAGCGGTAGATGGTCGGCACCTTCCTCCCGGTCGCCGTGTAGACCACACGGCAGACTTGGCGCTTATCCATTGCCGTTCGCAGGCAAGAAATCGTGCCCAGATGCGGCGTGTAATCGATATAGCCCTTACTACGGAAGCCGAGCGGCAAATCCGGTACGGATTGCTCTCCCAAGGTTAGAGCGAGTTGTGTCAACGAGCGTCCGATACGATCGGAAACACTCTCCGGCAAGTAAGGTGCTGCAAGGTCTCGGCACACGGCGAGGAAATGCAACTCTTCCGACGAAATCCCCAGCGCTTTGTCCTGGCTCTTCGTGCAGAGCCGATAGTACCGACGCCGGCCTTCCAGTCCTTTTTCGATATGGCTGTCTTTGCCGATATGGCGCTCGATGAGATCAACCAGACGGGAAACCGTCTGGGGCGAACATTCCAATTCCCGCGCGATATCGGCTTGGAAGTGCTTTCTGCTATCGAGGGTTAGGCGTTGGTAGAGGACCAACACCTTTTCCCTTGGCAACGCATCGCTGTGCTTCGCTGGCATCGAAAGCCCCCCAGAGCCCATGGAATCGTACAACGAAACCGAGAATTTTTCCTATAGCGCATTCAAACTTCATGGGGCGCGACCGGACGGACACGCCATCACACGCTGTCAAAACCTAGAACAGAAACCCTCCAGATTTTGACAGGTGTGGTCGAAATTTAATTTTCCAGGGAAGTCAAAACTGCGACGAGCCGAACTCCCGCACGCCATGCGGTGCGTTTCCCTTTGTATAGGTTTTAGCCAGATAACAAGCCCAGTTGAAAGCTGCTGAGTAGGCCGCCTCGAATGCATCGATCTCTGCCAGCAACTGCCCACCGTCGGCATTCTCCGACGGGCGTCGGATCATCATTCCCGTAGCGCCAATGAATGGCGGGCACATATGAATACATTTGCCGTAATCTCCCTTGAGGAGTTTACTCCACGTTCTGGCGGCAATCTCTCTGACCCCCCAGCCGCTCTCCAGAAGGGAACCATTCAGCAGCAAAAGCAGATGATAATGGGGCGACTTGCTTCGCCCCTGTTCTCGCGCCCACACGTATTCGCAATACGTGCGGTGATATCCGAAATGGGACTTAAGGCGACGCATGAACTCCGAAATGAGGGCATTGTGCCGGTCGCATACAAGGCCTTGTGGAAACCTGATATCCAGACGCACGACAAACACCTTACGGTGAGTGTTGATAGCGGCATGGAAACAATTCA
>NZRL01000199.1 GCA_002696205.1 Rhodospirillaceae bacterium
CTGGCCCGCCGGTTCCGGGCGCAGCAGCTGCCGTCCGACGAACCAAATGAACATGACGCCACCGGCCACGGCGATCACCGCGCCGACGCCCATGCCGTAGAGGCCGATCTGCGCGCCCAGCGCCTCCAACCCGGCGACGTCGCCCGCGACCTTGCGCGGGGCACCGTATCCGCCGGCCAGGAACAGGCCCGCCGAATGCAGGGCCTGACCCACACCGTATAGCCAGAACAGCACGAAGACCGGCCGCGTCAGGGCGCAGGCGCGATCCAACGACGGCAGCAGATAAACCAGGATCAATCCCATCAGGCCCAAATTCACGCCGCCGATGACGCCATGGTAATGGGCCGGGGTGCGGGTGTCGGCGCCATCGACGAACAGGCCCAGGAACCCGCCCAGGAAGAACACCGCCATGGACAGATAAAGGACGAGACGCGCCAAGCGTCCGGCGTCGTCGGCCGGGGCCGTTGCGCCGCCTCGGACCAGCAGAACCGCCGCCGCCATGGCGACCGGCGCCGGGCCCAGCAGGTATTGCAGGTCGGTGAAGGCCTGGGTCTGTTCGGGGCTGAATGCGGGATAGATCGCGTAAAGCAGGGGGCCGATCAGCGCGAACAGGGTCAGCGCCGCCGCCGAGGCGAAATAAACGCCCGCCGAAACGGGGCGCCCGGCCCGCGACGCCAGGGCGAACCAGGCGATCAGCATCAGGCCCGTGTTGACGAACTGCAGCACATGGCCGCCGCCCCAGAACAGGCGTTCGTTCAATTCCGCCGATGCCCGCTCGCCCGAGGCCAGGTTGAAGGTCACGGCCAGGCAGGCAAAGGCGAACAGGTAGATCACGCCGGTCAGGACCACGCCCAGGCCCTCGGGCCCCGGCTGATAGACGCGTTTCAGGAAGGCGACCAGCAGGCGTACGACCATGAAGGTCAGGGCCATGAACAGCAGAACCAGACCCAGGTAGTACATCGGGTCGATGATCGCCGGCACATAATTGTTGAGCGACGGCACGCTGTTGTGTTGCAGGGCGGGGGCGGCCAGCAGGATTTCCGCCGCCGCCGCCATCCAAACGGCGGACCGCGCCGCCGTGCGGGTCAGCGTCCGCCCACCGGACAGATGATGCGTCGTCGCGGCCATCAGCGCGCCCAACATGCAGAGGAACCAGACGACGAAGGAATAAACGACGTGGATGACCAGGCCCTTCTCGAAGAAGTGCAGCGGCCAGGGCACGATGTCTTCCGTTCCCGGCACCCGGGAGACGGCCAGCATCAGCGCGAAAACCCCGGCGATCGCCAGGGCCGCCACGCCCAGCATCAGCCAGGCGCGGACTTCCCACCGTGCATCGACGCCCAATTGCGCGCCCGTCAGGGCGGTGGATTGCGTATCGCTCATTCGCCCGCTCCCGTCAGCCGCCGGTAAAGGGATACATGTGGACGGCCATGACGTAGACCACGACGCCGGAAATCCCGACGTACATCCACAGCGGCCAGACCCAGCGGGCGAGCGCCCGGTGGCGTTCGAACTGGCCGGTCAGGGCCCGCCAGAAGGTCATCGGGACCAGCGGCGTGATGGCGATGGCGCCCAGGACATGGACGATCAAAATCGTGAAGTAGATCGGCCGGATCGTTCCTTCGCCGCCGAACTTGGCGAAGCCGGAATTGAGCTTGTAGATCACGTAGACGACCAGAAACAGCGCCGAGGCCCCCGCCGCACAGAGCATCATGGCGCGGTGTTTGTCGCGCGCACCCTGTCTGATGAAGATGTAGCCGACGGTCATGAAGACGACCGACAGGGCGTTGAACCCGGCGATCAGATGGGGAAGGTCTTGTACAGTGATGGGGACGGTCATGGACGTGCCGCTTCCGGATCGGTTGAAAAGGGAAGGAGAAATGCGGTGCCCGGCCTAGCGGGTGGTCATGTGCAGCCAGAACAAAAGGTTCATGCCGACCGCGACGGCGCCCAGGAGCGCGCCCATCTGCCAATTCTTCATCATCTATCGTTCCTCACGTTACCCGGGCCCGGTTCGGCCCCCGGCCGCATCAATGGATTGCGACGGCGAACCCCGCCGACTGACCCCAAGATGGACCGCAGGGGCGGAAAATCAAGGCAAATAGGCCGTTTGTCCAGGGTAAAAAAGCCTTTGCAACGCCGCCGGGGGATGGTAGCTAAGACCAACTTGCCCCCCCGGCGGTGCGGCACCGCTTCGCGTGGCTGTGTGGTGGCATATCAGGTTAAGAAACAAGGGCATAACGGATTCACGCGTTTTCAGTGTAAATTCCTAATGCCCGGCAATTTCGGATGAGGATCATGACCTTGAGACTGCACGCCCTGATCACAGGAGCCGCATTTTCCCTTCTTACTTTCTGCATGGGCGCGCTGACGTTCCCGGGAGCCGCACAGGCCGACGGCATCGCGAAGCCCTGGCAGATGAATTTCCAGGACGCCGCCTCGCCGGTCATGGAAATGATCCACGACTTCCACGAGCTGCTGTTCTGGATCATCACCTTGATCACGCTGTTCGTGTTGGCGTTGCTGATCTACGTCATCTTCAAATTCAACGAGAAGGCCAATCCGGTGCCGTCGAAGACCACGCACAACACCTTTATCGAGGTGGTGTGGACGGTGGTCCCGATCATCATTCTGGTCGTCGTCGCGGTGCCGTCGTTCAAGCTGCTGTTCTACATGGACAAGCACGAGAACCCGGACATGACGCTGAAGGTCACCGGCCATCAGTGGTATTGGTCCTATCAGTATCCCGACAACGGCGATTTCGGATTCGCCAGCCAGATGGTCGCCACGGAAGACCTGAAGCCCGGCCAGCCGCGCCTTCTGACCGTGGACAACACGGTGGTCCTGCCGGTGGAAACCAACATCCGCATCCTGCAGACCTCGGAAGACGTCATCCACAACTGGGCGATGCCGGCCTTCGGTTTGAAAATGGACACGGTCCCCGGCCGCACCAACGAAAACTGGGTGCGCATCACCAAGACGGGCGATTACTACGGCCAGTGTTCCGAACTTTGCGGTGTCGGCCATGCCTACATGCCGATCCACGTCAAGGCGGTCTCGAAAGAGGAATTCGCCGCCTGGGTGAAGTCGGCGCAAGCCAAATACGCCGACAGCATGCCGGAGCCGATCCCCGGCGAGGCGACCGTCAAAGTCGCCCAGGTCAAGGACTGAACGGCCGTACGCACGGCATGACACAAGAATTTCGGCCCGCCGCCGGGCGGCCGATGGACAAGAGAACGAGAAGAGGTTGACCCATGGCCAGTGAAGCGACAGCGCATAGCGGGCACGACGATCACAACCACGCCCCCGCGGGCATCGGCCGGTGGCTTTATTCCACCAACCACAAGGATATCGGCACCTTGTACATGATTGTTGCCGTATTCGCCGCGATCCTGGGCGGTGTGGCGTCCTGGCTGATCCGTCTGGAACTGGCCGAACCGGGCATCCAGTTCATCGCCGACGCGCACTTCTACAACGTGCTGGTCACGGCGCATGGCTTCCTGATGATCTTCTTCTTCGTCATGCCCGCGCTGATCGGCGGTTTCGGCAACTGGTTCGTGCCGATGATGATCGGCGCGCCGGACATGGCTTTCCCGCGGATGAACAACGTTTCGTTCTGGCTGCTCGTGGCCGCCACGGTCCTGCTGATCTTCTCCGGTTTGATCGGCGGCGGTGCGGCGACCGGCTGGACGGTCTATCCGCCGCTCTCCAGTATCGATTTCAGCCCCAGCATGGCCGTGGACTTCGCGATCCTGTCCCTGCACGTCGCGGGTGCTTCGTCGATCCTGGGCGCCATCAACTTCATCGTCACCATTCTGAACATGCGGGCACCGGGGATGACCATCCACCGCATGCCGCTGTTCGTCTGGGCGATCCTGATCACCGCCTTCCTGCTGGTTCTGGCGCTCCCGGTTCTGGCCGGTGGCCTGACCATGCTGCTGACCGACCGTAACTTCGGCACCACGTTCTTCGTGCCGTCCGGCGGCGGCGACCCGATCCTGTGGCAGCACCTGTTCTGGTTCTTCGGCCACCCCGAGGTCTACATCATGATCGTGCCGGCCTTCGGCATCATCTCGCAGATCGTCTCCACCTTCTCCAAGAAGCCGGTGTTCGGCTACCTGGGCATGGCCTACGCCATGGTCTCGATCGGCTTCATCGGCTTCGTCGTCTGGGCCCACCACATGTATGCGGTCGGGCTGAACGTCGAGACGCGAGCCTATTTCGTGGCGGCGACAATGGTCATCGCGGTACCGACAGGGGTGAAGATCTTCTCCTGGATCGCGACCATGTGGGGCGGGTCGATCCGCTTCGACACGCCCATGCTGTGGTCCGTCGGGTTCATCTTCCTGTTCGTGGTCGGCGGCGTGACGGGCGTGGTTCTGGCCAACGCCGGTGTCGATATGGCCTTCCACGACACCTATTACGTGGTTGCCCACTTCCACTACGTGCTGTCGCTCGGCGCCGTGTTCGCGATCTTCGCGGGCTTCTATTACTGGATCGGCAAAATGTGCGGCCGCCAGTATCCGGAAGGTCTCGGCCGCCTGCACTTCTGGGTGACCTTCGTCGGCGTCAACCTGCTGTTCTTCCCGCAGCACTTCCTGGGGATGGCCGGCATGCCGCGCCGTTATCAGGATTATCCGGACGTTTATGCGGGCTGGAACATGGTGTCGTCGATCGGCGCCGCCATCACCATCCTGGGTACGCTGCTGTTCTTCGTCGTCGTCTGGCGCACGCTGACGGCCGGTAAGCCGGCGGAAGCCAACCCCTGGGGTGAAGGCGCGACGACCCTTGAATGGACCGTCGCCAGCCCGGCGCCGTTCCATACCTTCGAGGACGTGCCCGACATGACCGGCAAGCTCGAAACCCACTAAGGGTTTCGGGCGCCGCCCGGGCAAGGCGCGCGGGCGGCCAAAGGGAATTGTAGCGAGGATCCGGCGAAACCATGCCGAACCAGAACATGTCCGATAAACGGCGCCAGTCGCGCAACCTGAAAACGGCCGTTGTGCTGTTCGGGGTCGTCGGCGGCATGGTCGGCCTGTCCTTCGCCGCGGTGCCCTTGTATCAGCTGTTCTGTCAGGTCACCGGTTTCGGCGGGACGACCGGCGTCGCCGCGGCGGCACCCGGGGCCACCGGGCCCGAGGATCAAAAGGTCGTCGTGACTTTCGATTCCAACGTGGCGCGGGACCTGAACTGGGAATTCCGGCCGGAACAGCGGCGCCTGACCGTGCGCGGCGGCGAAGGGGCCTTGGCCTTCTATTCGGCCAAGAACGACGGGACCAAGCCGATCACCGGCACGGCGAGCTTCAACGTGACGCCCTACAAGGCCGGCATCTATTTCATCAAGACCGAATGCTTCTGCTTTACCGAGCAGACCCTGCAGCCCGGACAGCAGGTCGACATGCCGGTCCAGTTCTACATCGACCCGGACCTGTTCACGGACCCGGACACCAAGGATGTGCGCGATATCGTGCTGTCCTACACCTTTCATCGGGCGGCCGACGCCGTCCAACCCGAACAGAAGACCAGCGCGGTCGCCACCGGCGACGCGCGCCCGGGCGGCTGATCGTATTCGTTAACGGATAGACGGGGCGGTCAAGGCCCCGAAAGAACGACCAAAGGGAGTAAGAAGAATGGCGAGTGGTGGTAATCATCCCTTCCACATGGTGGAGCCCTCGAAGTGGCCGTTGGTGGGGTCCATCGCGGCCCTGGTGACGGCCTGTGGGGCGATCTGGTTCATGCACGGCGGTCCCTGGTACCTGATGGGCGCCGGTTTCGTGATCCTGTTCTACACCTTCTGGGGATGGTGGAAGGACGTGATCTCCGAAAGCCTGACCCGCAAGTTCCATAACGACACGGTCAGCCATGGGCTGCGCGTCGGGATGTTGCTGTTCATCGCGTCGGAAGTGATGTTCTTCTTCGCGTTCTTCTGGGCCTTCTTCCACGCCAGCGTGCCGTTCCTGTCGAACGTCGCGACCGTTCCCTGGCCGCCGGAAGGCATCACACCCTTCAATCCCTGGAACATCCCGTTCCTCAACACGCTGATCCTGCTGACCTCCGGCGCCACGGTGACGGTCGCCCACCATGCGATCCGCCACGGCGACAACGCCATGTGCGCGCGCTGGCTGGCCTATACGGTCGTCCTCGGTTTGATCTTCTCGGGCTTCCAGGCCTACGAATATCACCACGCGGCCTTCGGCCTGAAGGACGGCATCTATCCGTCGGCCTTCTATCTGGCGACCGGCTTCCACGGCTTCCACGTGATCGTCGGCACGACCTTCCTGCTGGTCTGCTATTTCCGCGCCGCCAAGGGCCATTTCCTCGCGGAAAAGCACATCGGCTTCGAAGCCGCCGCCTGGTACTGGCACTTCGTCGACGTCGTCTGGCTGTTCCTCTTCGTCTCCATCTATTGGTGGGGCAAAGGCAACGCCACGAACCTGATCTAATCAGGTTTCGCACCCGACCTTTGGTTTCGGAAACGCTCCCCCTCGGGGGAGCGTTTTCTTTTTGTCGGGCGGTGTCGCCCAGGACGATGCGCCCGGGCCAGAACTGGAAATCGCCCAATGGGCGCATTATGTTATTTCACGTCTGGGGGATGTAAAAAGGACCGGCCATGAACGATATGCAATCGACGCCCACCCCCGGGGAAACCCCGCCCGACGAAGGCATGACGCCCGTGATGAACGGCATCAAGGGGCGCTGTCCGCGCTGTGGCGACGGCCGGTTGTTTTCGGGGTATCTGAAAATCGCCGACCGATGCGACGTCTGCGGCATGAGTTTCCACGGCCATGACACCGGCGATGGGCCGGTGGTGCCGATCCTGTTGGTCATCGGCGCCATCATCGTCGGATCGGCCCTTTGGCTGGAACTCGTCTACGAGCCCCCTGTCTGGGTGCATTTGCTGGTCTGGATTCCGTTGGGCACGATCCTGACGCTGGGGATCATGGTACCGTTGAAGGGAATGGCCGTCGGCCTGCAGTACAAATATCGATCGACCGAGGAAGACGCCCGGCCCGGCGGCGTCTGATCAATCTCGGGAACGGCTCGATACCTGAAATGTCGCGGCCTCAATCGCCGCGCGGGTCGCGGTCAGTGCAAATCGTCCGGATCGTAATTCATCGCGGCGACGAGTTTCTTGAAGGCGTCGCGATAGAACTGCCGCCGCGGCAGGGTAAGGTTTCCTCCGCCCACATCGAGCGCTTCGTTGAACGCCGTCCACCCGGCCTTCAGATGCTGCTGGGTGATCCCGATGTCCCGATGGCGCTGGCCCAGCATGGCCATGAAATCGGCAAAATGCGGGTCGCCCCGTTCCAGCCCCGAAATGCTTTCCAGCGCGTTGACGAACATCACGGTCTTGTTGGTTTCGTCCCGGAACAGGCGCTCCACGTCCGGCGCCTCCCGGAATAATGCGGCATAAAACGCCTCGGCGACGGCCTCGAAATCGAGATCCGTGCTCATGGATACCTCCCCATCCTGGTTGTTTAAATTAGAAGTTTTGAATTCAGAAAGTGCAATATGCCTTTCGGCATAGACCATCACCTGGATGACCCGTCATTGGCCGATGGGGTGTTCGTAAGGTCGTACAGAAAAGGCGGGGAGGAAGGCTTAGGCCTTGCCGCGATCCCCGGCGAGTTCGTCCGGGCGAATGCGAACGAAGACGATCAGGGCGATCAACATACAGACAGCAACGGTCGAAAAGGCGATGCCCCAATTGACCGGCGACATGCCACCCGAGAGGTCAAGCGCCAATCCCACCATCAACGGCCCGACGAAGCCACCCGCGTAGCCCAACATGGAATGGACAGCGAGCGTGGCCCCCCGCCGTTCCGGTTCCGCCGTGCCTGCCGTACCGGCGGTCAGCGACGAGGAATCCAACCAGATCACGAAGCCGTAGGCGATCAGCAGGATCGTCGCCAAGGTGTAGGAGGTCGAGCCGACGAAGCCGGTCAGCAGCGCGAAGACGATGGACAGCACCAGGGCTGTCTGGACCAGCCGCCTGCGCCCGAACCGGATCGCGGCTTCGTTGCCGCTGACGCTGGCCGCCGTGCCCAGCAGGCCCAGCGCGGTGACCAGGGCCGCCGGCGTCAGCCAAGCATCGGTCATGTCCTGTTTGACCGCGACATACCCCAGGAAGGCGACGCCCCAACCGCGCAGCGCGCTCATCTCCAGGGTGTGCATGGCATAGGCGAAGGCATAGGCCATGGCCGACCGGTTCCGGAATACCGGGCGGAAATCGAACAGGGGCGGTCGCGCACCCGTCGGCTGGGGTGCATTCTCCCGCGCCGGAACGACGGCCAGGATCATGAACCAGGCGACGGCGGCGCTGATCCCCGCCGTCAGGAACGCCCATTGCCAGCCGAAGCCGACGGCGATCAAATCCCCGACCGCGAAGGACAAGGCCCCGGATACGCCGATGCTGGCGGCATGGGCGGCGGTCGCCCGCGACATGGTCTTGGCATCGACCCGGTCGGCCAGCAGTTTCAGGCCCGTCATATAGGTCCCGGCCCATCCCATGCCGGTGAAGGCGCGGGTCGCGAAGGCCGACCAGAACCCCTCGGCCATGAGGCCGAACATCAAATGCCCGATGACCGTCGCGCCCACGCCGAACAGGTAGATGCGTTTCGGGTCGACGCGGTCGGTCAGGGTCACCAGAACCGGCACGGAAATCATGTAGGCGCCGTAAAAGGCCGAGGTGATCCACCCGGCTTCCGTATTCGACAACTCCCACAGCGGGATCATGCGCGGCAGCAAGGCCGGCCAGAAAAAGGCGCCGATCTGCACCATCACCTGGGCCGCGCAGAGCACGGCGATCAGCGACCAGACGGGCGGGCCGTCGGATTGTGTGTCGGTGTCGGGTGCGCCGGGCGTGTCGGAGGGCGTGGCGGTCATTCGGGAACCGGGCCTTCGGTTCGCTGGGCATCCGGGCAGCGCACGTCGCCGTAGGAACAGAACACGCAGCAATCCCCCGGCTCCGGCGTCAGGAGAGAGCCGCATTCCATGCACTGATAATATTGGATGGATTCCCCGACCGGCATGGCCTCCTGCGCCGGGAAGTCGCAGACCGGGCAGGTCACGGTGGTGATCAGGCGGATTTTCGGGCCCATGGTCATGGCAGATACCCCAGAACCCGCCACCACAGATAGTTCAACGGCAACAGCAGGACGATCGTCAGTGCCGCCAGGACCAGCGTGAACCGACCGGCCTGGCGCAGGCTGACACCGCCCAGTTGCAGGGCGACCACCAGGGGCGGCACCTGATAGGGCAGGAACATGGTGGAATAGCCCAGCACGATGGTCATCAGGACGGTGACCAGGGGGAAGCCCGTGGCCGCCGCCAGATCCTGGGCGAAGGGCGGCAGGACGGCGGGCACGCTGGGGGCCGTCGCCAGAAGGCCGGTCACCGATCCCAGACCGACCAGGGTCGCGAAATTGGTTGCCGGGGTCGCCGGGTCGAGCGGCAGCAGCGGCAGGATGCGGGCCGCCAATTCCTTGCCGACCCCGGAATCCACGATGATCGCCGCGACCGACAGGACCGCCGCGATATAGATCACCGAGGCTGTGTTGAATTTCGTCATGAAGTCTTCTTGGCGAACCAGGTCGATCCCAGGCAGCAGGCAGATGACGCCCGCGGACAGGGCAATCCAGGCGGGCGAAATGCCGTGCCAAAAATCCAGCGCCCAAAGCGTCAGGGTCACGCCGATGACCCAGGAAAGCACCCGTTCGTCGCGGCTCATCGGCGTCGCCGTTTGGCGCTCGGCCGACGCCGGGGTTTCGGCGGTATCGGGAAACAGCATCAACACGATGAAATAGATGGCGATCGCCTTGAGAATACCGATCACCGGAAAATGCATCAGCAGATAGGCGCCGTAGGTAAAGTGCAGGCCGTAAAGGGTTTCCGCCGTGCCCGCCAGGACCATGTTGGGCACGTTGGCCGGCAGGATCGCGACGGCGGGCATCCAGGTGCCGCAGGCGACCGCCATGACCAGGCCCGTGCGCCCGTTGCGCCCTTCGCCGAAGCCCAGCCGGTCGGCCAGCGCCAAGGCGATCGGGACCAGCAGGATCACCCGCCCCATGGTCGATGGCATGAAGAAGGACAAGGCCACCCCGACCAGGACCATGGCCGCGACCTGGGCCCTGTAGGTTTCCCCGAACAGGCCGGTCAACCGCGACGCCAGCCGCGCGCCCAGGCCCGTGCGGTTGACGGCGATCCCGACGATCAGGCCGCCCACGGTCAACCACATGGCGGTCGACGCCCATCCGGCGAAGATCACTTCCGGCGGTGCCACGGCGATCAGCGAGGCCAGGGCGAAAAACGCCAGGCTGGTAACGAATTCGGGCAACACGCCCGTCGCGAAGAACCCCATGGCGAAAACGACCAGACCGGCGGCGCGCAGGACCTCGGGCTGCCATCCGGCGGGGGCCGGCATGACCAACAGGACGACAGCCAGGGAAAACACGGCCAGCGCCGTCCACCGGGCCATCGTCATGCGTGACAAGGCGGTAAGCATGTCGGATCGTCTCCTCTCCGTCGCTTTTAGAGGACGCCGGTCGGGTGGAAAAGTACCCAATCGCGGGTTTTCCCCTGTCCAGCCCGTGGCGTCCCGGCGGAAAGGAAGCTAGTATTTGCCACAGCCGCCGCCATCCACAGCCGGAGTCAGGCCGCCGCCATGACCAAGACGTCGAGTAAAGACAAGACCCGCCCCGATCCCCAGGACGCCCCGGCCGATACCCTGTTCATCGATTCCGAAGAAGCACAGCGCGCGGCCCAGGCGCTGAACGAACGCTGTCAGCGGATCATGCAGCGGTTCTGGCAGCGTCAGGCGGAAACCAACGGCTTTCAGATTCCCGATCCGCTGGTCGTCGGCAAGGCGTTTTTCGAACTGGGCGCCGCCATGTTCTCCGACCCGGCCAAGCTGGCCGAGGCCCAGGCCAAGTTGTGGCAGGGGTACGCCGACCTGTTCGAGGCGGCGTCGAAGCGGATAGGCGGCGAGGCTGCCGCACCCGTGGCGGAACCGGCCAAGGACGACAAACGGTTCAAGGACGAGGTCTGGTCGGAAAACGTCGTCTTCGACACCCTGAAGCAATCCTATCTGCTGACCTCTAACTGGGTGCAGCAGGCGGTCCAGGATGTCGATGGCCTGGACCCCAAGACGCGGGAGAAAGTGAATTTCTACACCCGCCAATGGGTCAATGCCCTGTCGCCGACGAATTTCGCGGCGACCAACCCAAAAGTCATCGAGCGGACCCTGGAAACCAAGGGCGAAAACCTGGTGAAGGGCCTGGATCATCTGCTGGAGGATTTGGAGCGCGGCGAGGGACAACTGCGGATCTCGATGACCGACGACACGGCCTTCACCCTGGGCGAGAACATCGCCGTCAGCCCGGGCAAGGTCGTGTTCCAGAACGACCTGATGCAGTTGATCCAATACGCGCCGACGACGGAAAAGGTCGCCCGGCGGCCGCTGCTGATCGTGCCGCCCTGGATCAACAAGTTCTATATCCTGGATCTGCAGCCGAAGAATTCGCTGATCAAATGGTGCGTCGACCAGGGGCATACGGTCTTCGTCATTTCTTGGGTCAATCCGGACGAGAGCCTCGCCGAAAAGGCCTTCGAGGACTACATGCTGGAAGGCCCGCTGGCGGCGCTGAACGCCATCAAGGACGCGACCGGCGAGGACGAAGCCAACATGATCGGCTATTGCATCGGCGGCACGCTGACCGCCGCGACCCTGGCCCATATGGCGGCCAAGGGGGACAAGCGCGTGGCCTCGGTGACATTCTTCACCACGATGACGGATTTTTCCGAACCCGGCGAACTGGGTGTGTTCATCGACGACGAACAGTTGCGGCTGCTGGAAGAGCACATGGCGGACAAGGGCTACCTGGAAGGCAGCTATATGAGCCAGGTGTTCAACATGATGCGCGACAACGATCTGATCTGGTCGTTCGTGGTGAACAACTACCTGTTGGGCCGCGAGCCCATGGCCTTCGACCTGCTGTATTGGAACGCCGACAACACCCGCATGCCGGCCATGATGCACGGCCTGTATCTGCGCGAGATGTATCTGGAAAACAAACTGGTGGAGCCTGGCGCCATTACGCTTGCCGGCACGCCCATCGACCTGACGGCGATTGACACGCCGGTCTACATGCTGTCGACCCGGGACGATCACATCGCGCCCTGGAAATCGACCTATGCGGCGACCCAGTTATACAAGGGGCCCGTAAAGTTCGTGCTTTCGGCCTCGGGCCATATCGCGGGGGTCATCAATCCGCCGGCGGCGGGCAAATATTGCTATTGGACGAACGCCAAAACGCCCAAGGACCCGGATGCCTGGCTGGCGGGTGCCGCACAGCACGACGGATCCTGGTGGCCGGATTGGCAGAAATGGATTTCGCGTAAATCGGGCGGCCAGGTGGCGGCGCGGGTGCCGGGCGACGGCAAGCTCGCGCCCATCGAAGACGCGCCCGGATCCTATGCCAAGGTCCGCATGGGTTGAGATATGCGACCAATTACCCCTTAAGTCTAGGCGGTCAGTTTGCCGGTTCAAAACAACCGGTGATGGTCATAAACTTGCCGATAACGAGCACCAAGACTGCGTAAATCAGCGACGCCTTACGATGGGCCGCCGTGATTGGCGGCCCGAAACACGGGGGGTTCGATGGATTTCAGCAAGTTACGGACGAAGTTTTTCGCCGCGACGGTCGCGTTGTTTGCGGTCGCGGGCATCATCACGATCGTCATGGCGACCCGCAGTTTGGATCGGCTCAGCACGATCATTTCCGAAACCGAAACCGGTCTTCGATCCGCCGAAGAGGCGCAACAGACGGCGCAGATCGCGATCCTGAAAGCCGATCAGGCGGCGGAACAGTCCGAGATCAAGATCAACAACGCCCGCGAATTGAACGCCAAGCAAAAGGAAATCGGCGAGCGGGAAGCGGCCCTTCGCGGATTCTACCGGGGGGCGCTGCGCATCATCGCATCGCAGTTGGAATCGATCCTGTCCCCCATGGCGCCGGACGACCGCGATTTCTTCGTGCTCAACGACGAGGTCTATCTGACCGTCATGAAGGGGGCGAAATCGGTGAAATTCTTTCCGGTGACCAACCCGGAGAATTTGAAAGAGGTCGCCGAGAACGAGGGGTTGTCGCCGGTCCGCACGGACCAACTGGCGAGCGCGATCCAGGAGAACGCGGACGCGGAAGCACCCTACATGGCCTTCGATTCCGCCGACAATGCGATCCGGATCATCGCCAATATCGGGCCCACCGAGGACCGGTTCGGGGTTCTGGAAGTGACCTTGGAAGACCAGTTGACGCCGATGAAGAAAGAGGCCGGCGACCTTGCCCTGGACTTCATGATGCGTCTGGGCGCCCAGACCAAGGAACAGGAAAAGAATTTCGAGACCCGGTTGGCGGAGTTGGAGGCGAAACGCGCCGCCGACGAGGCCGTCCATGCCGAACGCGAAGCCCGCGTCGCGTCCGAAGAAAAGTCGGCCCGTAATTGGCTGATCGGCGCGGTGGCGCTGTCGTCGCTGTTCGGTGCCGTTGCGATCAGTGCCCTGGTCGTGCTGCTGATCACGCGGCCGCTCGACCGGAACGTCAAGATCATGACGCGTCTGGCCGGTAACGACACGGACGTCGAGATCACCGACGCCGACCGCAAGGATGAGATCGGCGAAATGGCCCAGGCCGTTCAAGTTTTCAAGGACAGCCTGATCGAGGCCGAACGCCAGGCCGAGGAACGCCGCGCCGAGCGCGCATCCCGTGAGGAACGGGTGCGCAGGATCGAGGCCCTGGCCAAGGCGTTCGACGAACAGGTTTCCGGCTCGCTCGACACCGTCGGGAACGCAACCCGCCAGATGAAGGCGACGTCCGAGCAGATGTCGTCGATCGCCGCCCAGACGGCCGAACAGACCCGGGCCGTCACCCAGGCGACCGAAAGCGCCGCCGAAAGTGTTCATACGGTTGCCTCCGCCGCCGACGAATTGAGCAAGTCGATCACCGAAATCGCCGAACAGGCCGCGACCTCGAACCAGGTTTCCGAAATGGCCGCCGACCAGGCCCGCAAGACGGATGAGCGGGTCCAGCGTCTGAACGACGCCGCGTTAAAGATCGGCGAGGNCATTCAGCTGATCACCGATATCGCCGAGNAGACGAACCTGTTGGCGCTGAATGCGACGATCGAGGCGGCGCGCGCCGGCGAGGCGGGCAAAGGCTTCGCCGTGGTCGCCAGCGAGGTCAAGAACCTGGCCAACCAGACGGCCAAGGCGACCGAGGAAATCGCCGCCCAGGTCTCCAATATTCAGGAGGAAACCGGCGATACGGTCCGTGCCATCGCCAAGATCACGGAAAGTGTCGACCGCATGGTCGAGATCGCCTCCGGCATCTCCGCCGCCGTCGAACAGCAATCGGCGGCGACCCGGGAAATCGCCCGCAACACGGACGAAGCGACGGCGGGCACCCAACAGGCCAGCGCCAATACGACCGAGGTCGCCCGCGCGGCCTCGGAAACCGAACAGTCGGCGGGCGCGGTGCTGGAATCCGTGGCCGCATTGGATAGCGAGTCCGACCGCCTGCGCCGCTACGTCACCGACTTTTTGGAACAGATTCGCACCGCCTGATCCAGGGGTCGGCGCACCCGGTGCCGGGCCGCCTTGAAAAAGCGTGAAAAGCCGACCGTAGCGTCCCGGATCGTTTGCCCAAGTCCTTGATTCCGGGCATAGTTCCGGCATGTCTAATGCACAAGCCCTGCCGGTTTCCGATACCGCCGCCGAAGACGCCCGCCGGTTCCAGGCGAACCTGGAACTCTTGGCGGAAATGTCGCGCGATTTCGCCGTGTCGCGGGACCTGGACGCGGCGTTGCTGAAGGCTGTCGACCACATCACCTGTTCCGTGGATGCCGAGGGCGGGGCCTTGTTCCTGTTGGACGAGGCGCAGGAAAACCTGGAATGCGTCGCCTGCGTCGGCGCCACGGAAATCACCGGTCTGGTGATCGCCGCCGACAAGGGCATCGTCGGCCGCGTGGTGCAGAACGATTTGGGCGAGATCGTCCGCGACGTCTCGAAGGACCCCAATTTCTTCGGCGGGGTGGACGAAAAGACCGGCTACACCACGAAATCCATCCTTTGCGCGCCCCTGACCGTGAAGGACGAGCGCATCGGCGCCATCGAATTGATCAACAAGCGGGGCGGCGACGGCCTGTTCGACCCGGACGACCTGCATTTCCTGGCGGCTTTGGCGTCCTCGGCGGCATTGGCGATTCTCAACGCGCGTCAGGCCGAGGCCCTGGTCGAACAGGAACGAATCAAGCGGGAATTGGAGCTGGCGCGGGAGATTCAAAGCTCCCTGCTGCCCCAGGCCGGCGGCGACACGGCCGTCATCGCCGGGGTCAATCAGCCGGCCCGCGAGGTTTCCGGCGATTTCTTCGATCATTTTCCGTTGGACGACGGGCGGGTCTGTTTCTGTTTGGGCGACGTGTCGGGCAAGGGCATGAACGCGGCCTTGCTGATGGCCAAGACGGCCAGTCTGTATCGCTGTCTGGGCAAGGCGGTGCTGTCGCCCGGGCGCCTTTTGGCCCTGGTCAATCGCGAGATTTGCGAAACCGCCGCGCGCGGCATGTTCGTGACCATGGTCGGCGGCATCTTCGATCCGCGCACGGGCGTGGTGAAACTGGCCAATGCCGGGCACGAGCCGCCCCTGTTGCTGACGCCTGAAGGCGAATTTCAAGCGTTCGAGGCCGATGGCCCGCCGCTCGGCATCATTGCCGACCCGCCCACCAAGGACGGCTATCCCGAAACGGAAATTCAATTGAACGGCGGCAGTCTTTGGATTTTCACCGACGGTGTGACCGAAGGCTACATCGACGGCGAGGGCACCGAATTGGGCGATGCCGGGGTCAAACGGATCCTGGCGGAAACGGGTGGCAAGCCCCTGACGGAGCGGCTGCAGGCCGTGGTCGGGGTGATCAAGCCCGGCGAATACGGCATGCGCGACGATGTGACCCTGTTGGGCGTGGTCGATGATGTGGCCGCCCGCCCCCCCGCCGAGACCCAGGGGGCCGCCGCCGCGGGGTCGGAAACGATCATGTTCCTGCGCCTGCCGGCCCGGGCGGACCGGCTCAGGGTTATCCGCCAGGCGGTGCGCTCGGCCCTGGAATACCTGGTCTGTGAGGATGAAATGACCGAAGAGGTCATTCTGGCCGTCGATGAAGCCTGTCAGAACGTGGTCCGCCATGCCTACGGCGGGCGAGATGACGGCGAAATCGCCGTGGAATTGCGCCGGGACGGGAGCGATTTCCTGGTGGATATCCAGGATTTCGCGGCCCCCGTGGACCTGGACACGGTGAAAAGCCGCGATCTCGACGATATTCGGCCCGGTGGCCTGGGCGTTCACCTGATTCGCGAGATCATGGACGACGTTCAATTCGTGACGCCGCCCGCCGGGGTGGGTAATCTATTGCAACTGCGCAAGCGGCTTAGGACAAAAGCCGGCGCTTCTTGAGGGGACTGGACATGAAGCACGAAGTCAAAGAGGCGGGTGCCTCCGTCGTCGTGGCGTTTGAAGGGGATATCGATCTGCAAACCTCGCCGGCGGCGCGCGAAGCGCTGCTGGAGGCCGTCGGCATGGGCAAGCCCGTCGTCGTCGATCTGGCGGCGGTCTCGTATATCGATTCGTCCGGCGTGGCCTCGCTGGTCGAAGCCTTGCAGACCGCCAAAAAGGGGGGGCAGGACCTGACCTTGGCCGCCGTCAGCGACGGCGCCATGCGGGTTCTCAAACTGGCCCGCCTGGATGCCGTCTTCACAATCCACGACAGCGTCGACGACGCCGTCTGATCCACCTGATCTGTCAGAGACCTGAAAGCAAACGACTTTAGGCTAGACGGCAAGGAAAGAAGACCAAGGGACCGCCGCAGGGGAGCCGCCGGTGCAGGAAGCAGAAACCAAGAACGGGTTTGTCAATTTCACCGAGAAAGTCGGGCGGCTGACCGTGGCCGGTGTCGAGGAAATCGGCATGGGTGCCATGATGGTGGTCGAAACGTTCTATTGGCTGATCTTCGGGCGGCGCGAGAAACAGGCCGTGCGCCTGGGCGCCATCGCCGAACAATGCGTCGCCGTGGGCATTCAGGCGATCCCGATCATCGCTCTGCTGGCCGCGACCATCGGCATGATGCTGGCGATCCAGGGCATTCATACGCTGCGCATCTTCGGTGCCGAAAGCCGCGTTACCGTCGGCATTTCCTTTTCCGTCGTTCGTGAATTCGCGCCGCTGATCACCGGCATCGTCATCGCCGGGCGGTCGGGATCGGCGTTGGCCGCGCGGATCGGCACCATGAAGATCAACCAGGAAGTGGACGCGCTTTACGTCATGGGGATCAACCCGGTGCGCTTCCTGGTCGTCCCGGCCATGGTCGCGATGATGATCATGCTGCCGGCGCTGACCCTGTTTTCCGATTTCGTCGGCCTGTTCTTCGCGGGCGTCTACGTCAATCTGGACCTGGGGATTTCGCTCGCGGCCTATGCCGACGAAACCATCGAACTCCTCAGCGTCGACGATCTGATGCACGGGCTGGGCAAAAGCGCCATCTTCGCGGTGCTGATCGCGGTTATCGGGGTCGTCAACGGGGCCTCGGTGCAGGGTGGTGCCGAAGGTGTCGGCAAGGCGACGACCCGCGCCGTGGTGCAATCCATATCGGCGATCATCGTCACCGACATGCTGTTCGCCTTCGTCGTGACGCGCTAAGGGCCGGGAGAGAGACATGAGCGAGACCCCGGAGCCCCAGGAAACCGAAACGTCGGCGCCGCGCAACGTGATCGAAGTCCGCGACCTGGTCACCCATTACGGTGACCGCATGATCCTCAAGGGCATTTCCATGGACGTCCATGCCGACGAGATCATGGTCATCATGGGTGGTTCCGGCTCGGGCAAGTCGACCTTGCTGCGCCATCTGATGGCGTTGGAGCATCATACCTCGGGCACCATGCGCATCCTGGGCCAGGACATCGACGAGCTGAACAATGTGGAGTTGGTCGACCTGCGCCAGAAATTGGGTGTGGCATTCCAGGGCGGGGCTCTGTTTTCGTCGATGACGGTCGGCGAGAACGTCATGCTGCCGCTGTTCGAGCATACCAAGCTGGACCGCAAGACCATGGAGATCATGACCCGCATGAAGCTTCAGGTCGTCGAATTGGGCGGGTTCGAGAATCTCATGCCGTCGGAACTGTCGGGCGGCATGATCAAGCGGGCGGCCTTCGCCCGGGCCATCGTGATGGACCCGAAAATTCTGTTCTGCGACGAACCGTCGGCGGGGCTCGATCCGGTCGTCGCCTCGCAACTGGACGATCTGATCCTGTTGCTGCGCGATGCGCTCGGCATGACGGTCGTGGTCGTCACGCACGAATTGGATAGCGCATTCAAGATCGCCGACCGCATCACCGTGCTGGACCGCGGCGAAATCCTGTTCATCGGCACGCCCGACGAGTTGCGGGCCAGCGACAATCAACGCATTCAGAACCTTCTGAACCGGGTGGCGGAAGACGACACCATGGACGCAGAAACCTATCTCAACCGGTTGACGGGCGACGAGCCCGCGTACAGGCCCCTGTAGGACGCGAGACGAGAGAACCGAAACGTGAGAAGCAACAAGATAAATTACCTGATGGTCGGGACCTTCGTCCTCCTTATGCTCGGCGGATTGGTCGTCGCGCTTTCCGTTCTGACGGGCCGGACGGGGTCGACCGATCCCTATTACACCTACTATTCGAACGTCACCGGGGTGAAGTTCGGCACGCAAGTGGTTTACGAAGGCTTCCCCATCGGCCAGGTGGTCTCGGTCACGCCCGAGCCCAGCAAGGGTGGCATGCGGTTCCGCGTTGATTTCGAGATCGAACAGGGGTGGCAGATTCCCAAGGATAGTGTCGTGCGGATCGCCGCGCCCGGCCTTTTGGCGGCAGTGACGCTGAGCATTTCCGCGGGCGCCGGCCCTGCGGCCCTGCTGGTGGGTTCGGAAGTCACTTCGGAAGAAGGCGGCGATCTGTTCGCCGTGGTCTCCGGCGTTGCCGAGAAGCTGGGCGGTCTTGCGGATGGCAGCATCGCGCCGCTGCTGGCCAACGTCGACAAGGCCGTCAGCAGCGTCAACAAGATGCTGGAAAACGACGGCGAGGTTCTGGTCCGCGACGTGAAATTGCTGATCCAGGACGCCTCGTTGCTGGTCGCCGATATTTCGCGCCGCATTCCCGTGGTGATCGACAATATGGAGTTGATCGCCGCCGACGTGAAATCGTTCTCGGGCGAACTGAAGGCCGTCGCGACCCCGGAAAACCGCAAGCTTCTGGAAGAAACGGTGGCCAACCTGAACAACGCCACCAGCGATGCCCGTTCGGCCATGGTCAACGGCGAGAAACTGATGACCGCCATGAACGACATGGTGACGCGCAACGACGGCGACCTGCATCGGACCATCAAGGATGCCCGCTACGTCGTCGAGAGCTTCTCGCGCCGGATCGACGCCATTAACGAAAACCTGGAAGGCATGTCGCGCAATATGTTGGAATTCTCGCGCCAGATCAGACAAAGCCCCAGCCTGCTGCTGAACAGCAAGCCGGTCACGGATGAAGCCCAAGCGGGAGGTGGCGCCAAATGACATCGGCCATGACCAAACGGATCTTCGCCCTTCTGCTGGTGGCGACGGTTTCGGCCTGCGGCGGCAACGCCGAGGTGCCGGAAAACCATTTCTATCGTCTTGAGGTCGCAGCACCCGACAAGCCGGGCAAGAAGCTGATGGACGGCGTCGTCGAAGTCGACCGTCTGCTCGCCACCGGGGAGTTGTCCCAGCGTTCCATCGTGTATCGCCAGGCCGACAACCCGCTACAGCTTCGTGCCTATCACTATCATTTCTGGAATGAGCCGCCGGGCGTGCTGCTGCAGGCCGAATTGGTCAATTACCTGCGCGCCGCCGGCGTGGCGGATAAGGTTCTGACCCCGGAAATGCGGGCTCAGGCCGCCTTTGCCGTGACCGGCCGGGTGGTGAAACTGGAGCGCGTGGTCGGCGGCGCCGGCACCGGCACGTTCGAGATCAATCTGGTCTTGCGCCGGATCAGCGACGGTAAGGTATTGGTCGCCAAGACCTACAAGCGGACGGTGACGCCCGCCGACGACGGCCTGACGGCGCTGGCCCAGGCTTTCGCCAATGCGGCCCGTGATGTCTTCAAGACCTTCGTGGACGACATTGCCGCGCAAATCTGATGCCCGCGGCGGGCGGCCCGGCCGGCGTGGCCGGCCGCAGGGCCGCCGCCGGGGAAACACGCCTGAATTCCGCGAACCCGCCCGCGTGACCGTGACCGCCGTCGCGGCCCAGGGCGACGGCCTGGCCGACCTTGCCGACGGTCGGCGCCTGTTCATTCCTTTCGCTGCCCCTGGAGATGAGGTCGAGGTTCTGATCGGCCCGTCGCGCGGTGACGGGTTCGAGGCCCGTATCGAAACCTTCGTCGCGCGCGGCCCCCGGGCCGAGCCCTTCTGCGCGCATTTCGAAACCTGCGGTGGCTGTTCCGTACAGCATTTGTCCGAGGCCAATTATCATGCCTGGAAGCGTGGCATCCTGGTTCAGGCCCTGGCCCGGCGCGGCCTGCATCCCGAGGTCGGCGAGATCGAAGCCTTGCCCCGCGACGGACGCCGGCGGGTGACGTTCCAGGCCATGGGCACCGTCAAGGGCGCGATCCTCGGGTTCGCCCAACGGCGCGGCCATCACTTGATCGATCTGGATGCTTGCCCTTTGGTCCGCCCGGAATTGAACGCGTTACTCGCACCTCTTCGTGCTGTGCTGGCGGGGCTTTTGGAATCGGGGGAGCGGGCGCGGATTGCACTGGCGCGGGTCGAGGGGCCGGAGGGCCCGGCCATCGACATGGTCGTCGAGCGGGACCGCGAGCCGGATTTGGCAGCGCGCGAGGCCTTGGCCGATTTCGCCCGGGATCAGGGTTTGGCGCGGCTGTCTTGGCGTGATGCCGACGGCCATTGCGAGCCGGTCGCCCATCTGTCGCCGGTCGCCGCGACCTTCGGTCCGGCTCCCGTGGATCTGCCGCCGGGCGGCTTCATGCAGCCGACGACCGCGGGCGAGGAGATTTTGCGCCGGGCCGTGCTGGCGGGTGCCGAGGGGGCAGAGCGGATCGTCGAGCTTTATGCCGGGGCGGGGACCTTCACCATGGCGCTGGCCAAGGGGCGCCACGTCCATGCCGTGGATGCGGACGATGCCCTGACCCGCGCCCTGGCGGGCTCGGCCGGGCGGGCCGGGCTGGGCGGGCGCATCTCGGCGGAAACCCGCGATCTGGCCGCTAGGCCGCTATTGGCGTCGGAATTGAAAGAGGCGGATACGGCGGTGCTCGACCCGCCGCGCGCCGGGGCCAAGGCCCAGGTCGCGGAAATCATCGGTGCGGCGAATATCCGCCGTGTCGTCATGGTGTCCTGCAACCCCCAGACCTTCGCCCGCGATCTCAGCCTGTTGACCGACGGCGGGTTCGAGCTGGCGGGGCCGGTCACGCCCGTGGACCAGTTTCCCTGGTCCCATCATCTGGAATGCGTGGCGGTTCTGACGCGGGCGTGAGCCTAGGCCATGCCGAGGGCACGCATATAGATGCTCAGCACCTCTTCCATCTCATTGCGGTCGTTGGGCTCCATCTTCCGCAGGCGGATCAGCTGACGCATGATCTTGACGTCGAAGCCGGCGGATTTGGCTTCGGAGTAGACTTCCTTGATATCGTCGGCCAGGGCCTTTTTCTCTTCTTCCAGACGTTCGATCCGGTCGATCAGAGCTTTCAGCCGCTCGCTCGCGGCGCCGCCAATTTCACTCATGCTGGGCTGTCCTTGGATTGTTGTTCGAAAAACGGAAATTCAGGATGCGGGCGCACCATAAGTGCCCCGGCGGGCGCGGGCAAGCGGGTGAAAAGCGGGGATAAACGGGTGGTGCGTTTTTTTGCTCGGGATATGTTCAAACCTGCGTCCATCCATGTATGATTGAACGAATATCCAAGTAAGGTGCTTCTATAATAAGGGGTTTCAAGCCTTGGCGGTTTACAAATTCGACCGCGTTTCGATCATGGTCTGCGAGGACAACGCCTTCGTTCGGCGAACCTTGGAGGATGTCCTGCGCCAATTCGGGTTCGAACGCATCACCATGTGCAAGAACGGCCAGGAAGCGATCGAAAATCTTAAACTGTTGAAACAGGCAAAGAACCCGGGCCCCGACCTGATCGTCGCGGATCTGGTGATGGCGCCGATCAACGGCTTGCTGTTGTGCCGCTGGTGCCGGTCGGCCAAGGAAACGCCCAATCGCATGGTGCCGTTCATCATGTTGTCCGGCGCCGCCGATCAGGATTACGTCGGCTCGGCCCGCGACCTGGGCGCCACGGAATTCCTGGCCAAGCCGTTTTCCGGGGAAACCGTGTACAAGAAGCTGCTGGAAGTCATCGATTTCCCCCGTCAGTTCGTCATGAACCAGAACTATTTCGGCCCCGACCGCCGGCGCAAGAAAGAACCCCCGCCGGGTGAGACCGACCGCCGGGAAAAGGCGGAAGAGGATTGCACCGTCGTTTATTCGGCCGAGAAGATGACCAAGCCGAAGGCGGAAAGCGACGTCTTCCTGTTCAAGCCGAACAACTATCTGCAGGAAAAATGCGCCGGCGGGCGCATGAACCCAGGCGAACGCGGCGAAATGCCGACGGCGGTCATTGAGCAGGCGGAACAGAAGCTGGAGCGCGCGGCGCTCGACTTCACCAAATGGGCGCAGGACTATTTGGGCCGCCTGTCGGATCTGTGCACCCAGGCCCTGCTGGAGCCGGGGCGCCGGACGCAGCAGTTCGTCGAGATCAATCAGGTCGCATTGGAATTGCGCGGCCAGGGCGGGACATTCGGCTATCCGTTGATTTCGACCTTCGGCAAGATGTTGTTCGATTCCTCGCGCGAAGGCTGCCGCGAGGATGATGCCCAGGTGGAAATCGTCAAGGCCCACGTCGATGCCATGCGCGCCGTCCTGCGCGAGAAGATTTCCGGCGACGGCGGCGAGGTCGGCAAGGCATTGATCGCGGCGCTGCGCGAAGGCATCGAAAAGCAGGAAAAGGCCCGTAAGGCCAAAAATGATGAGTTGAAGGAACAAGCCGGCGGCTAAGGGGCCGGTCCTGTTCTTATCCTCTTGATCCCCTGTCAGGCAGGCACGCCCGGCCACTCCAGAGTATCCGTCATCTGCCGGATTGCTTCCTGAACGGCGGCTTCGGTGATGCGCTCGATCGCTTCCTCGGCGCTGACCCAGACACGGCGGCGAAAATGTTTTTCGTCCCAATCGTCCAATGCACGGGTGACCTGAAACGGGAAGATCTGAACCCGGTAGACTTGGTCGAACTTCGAATAGAAATACTCACCAAGTGACTCTCTGCCGGGCTCGCCCAACAGGCCGGCTTCTTCCAATGCTTCCTTGGCGGCCGATGCCTGAGGGGTCATGTTCGGTTCCACCGTGCCCTTGGGCACAATCCAACGGCCGGTGTTGCGCGACGTGATCAGGGCGATTTCCAAACCCGGCACGCCCAGGAAATAGGGGACGACGCAGGATTGTTGGATGGGCGGAGGTTTCAGCAAGGCTCTACTCGGGTCGGTTTCACTTCGTAAACGTCACGGTCTCGGCGATCAGGCCATCGACGACGGCGATCAGGGCGGCCTCCGCATCGGCGCCGCCCCCCAGGGCGGCATCGTACGCGGCGATCTGCCGATGGGCGCTGGTGCCCCGTTCTTGGATGGTCTTCAAATGGTCAATCTGGGCGGTACAATCCAGGGCTTCCGCATCCTCGGCGATCAGGCCGACGATTTCGTCCAGCAGCGTCGCACAGGATACCACTTCCCCCTTGCCGAAATCGACCAGGCCTTCGTCCAGGCCGTATCGTTGCGCCCGCCAGCGGTTTTCTTCCAACAACA
>NZRL01000200.1 GCA_002696205.1 Rhodospirillaceae bacterium
CCGGCGGGGGGCCGCCATGGGGATCAAGCAGGTCGGGGTGCCGATCGGCGGCATGATCGGCGCTGGCTGCGGGTTCCTCGCGGCCTATTACGACTGGCATCTGCTGATGCTGGGGGTCGCGTTCATCATCACGATCAACGGATTGGCCTGTCTTACCCTGGTGCCCATTTCGACGCGGGGCCGAGGGGCGGGCAAGAACATCGCCGACGTGATGCGGGACGGGCGGGTCAATGCCTTCGCCATCAGCGGCGGCGTCATCAACATGGGTCAGGCGAACTTCTTCGGCTTTCTGACCCTGTTCCTGGCCGAGGTCGCGCGCATGGGGCAGCAGACCGTGTCCTTCGCCATGGCCGTCGCCCAGGCATCCAGCGCCATGGGCCGCATGGGCTGGGGCGCCGTTTCCGACAAGGCGTTCGGCGGGCGGCGGATCATCACCATGGCCTGGATGTGCGTCGCGGCCATCGGGTTCCTCGCGATGATGCCGTTGGTCGATGAAGCCTGGGGATATGTCCTCGGTTTCGGCCTGGCGCTTTGTCTGGGGTTGACCATCGCGAGCTTCGCGCCGGTCGCCCAGGCGATCCAGGTGGAAATGGTCTCCCCCCATCTGGCCGGGTCGGCCGTCGGCTACAACATGCTTTGGACGCATGCCTGCGCGACCCTGGCCCCCGCGATCTTCGGCTTTGCGGTCGACAACCTGGGCGGCTTCACGGCCGGCTGGCTGGTGACCGCCGGCTGCGTCGCAGCCGGGACGGTCATCCTCTATTTCCTCGTCCGCACCGGACCGAAGCGCAGAACCTACGGCGCCGGAGCGGAATGACCCGCGGCGATGACGGCGCAGGACGTCCGGGCCCTTAGGCGGCCCGGACTTCGGTGAGAAATTTCTCGACGACGCTTTTCAAGTTTTGTGCCTTGGCCGTCAGTTCGCGTGAAACATCGAGAACTTGTTCCGACGCATTGCCGGTATCGTTCGCCGCCCGGTTCACGGCGGCGATGGTCAGGCGGGAGAGGCAGGACATTTTATTGTCTCCGAAGATTTTTTGACGGATACCGAATGGCCGCCGGGGCACGGCGAGGTGGGAGAGTGGGCCCGTATGCCGGCAACATAAAATAATGTGCTGACAATAGGTTCGCAGCGCATAAGAAAATCAGAACCCGCGCCGGGACGACGGGGCGATGGACGGCTAGGCAGGCTTTGGTCATCAACGTACCATTGCCGACGATAAACGAAGCGAGAATTGGAGGGGACGATGCCGGTTGCGTTAGGAAAGGCGCTTAAGCGGGTCACTGAAAACCCATGGCTGAACGTTCTGGTTGGCCTGATCTTCTTGATCACCGGCGCCATTGAGATGTTCGATGCAATGGACGAGGCCGACGGCCTCGTCCTTGGGGTGCACCATGGTGCCATGGTCTACGGCTTGCTGCATGCCCTGAAGTATCTGCCCGACCTATTCGAAGGGCTGGAATACCTGCAGCGGGAAACGCCCGGCGAGTAGCCCGGTCGAAATGGCCGGCGTCGGGTCGGGCGCCCGCTTGCCAGATATGCCCCTAGATATGCACGGTCGTCATTTGAATCTGACGATCCTCGATCAGATCGGCGCCGGCGTCGCGAAATTTGATGTAGTGGGGTTGCTCGCGGTGGGAATCCAGCGCGGCCTCGTCCGTATAGACCTCATAGAAGAAGAAGGTGTCCGGATCGTCCTTCGCGGTCATAACGCGGAACTCGTGGCAGTTGGGTTCGTCCCGGCGGGCCGCAACGGCATTCTCCATGATGATCGGCATGAAGTCCTTCCCTTTGCCGGGCTTGCATTTGATGGTGACGATGATGGCGAATTTTCCGGCCATGGTTGGAGTTCCTCCTGGGATAAATGAAACGGTGCCGCCCATTTGTGGGTGACAGATTGTGTACAATTTCCCAATATGCGCGCCGTAACACAATAAACAAAACCGTCGACATCAAGAATCGACCCGACCCGGAGGACTCCCAAGAATGAGCGACAAGCCGTTGCTGACGGCGGACCTATGCGACGACCATCCGGACGTTCGCGTCTGTCAAATGACTTTCACCGATTTCGCCAAGCGCACCCACTTTCACGGTCAGATCACGACCTTTTCCACGTTCGAGGACAACAAAGGTATCCGCGAAATCCTTGCCGAAGGCGGCAAGGGTAGGGTTCTGGTCGTCGATGGCCGGGGCTCGCGCCGCCGTGCCCTGACGGGCGGCAACATCGCCGCCGAGGCCGAACAGTATGGCTGGGAAGGCCTGGTCTATAACGGTTGCATCCGCGACCAGCACGAATTCACCGACCTAGACCTTGGCGTCAAGGCGATGGCCGCGACGCCCATGCGCCCGCGCATGGAAGGCACGGGCCTGAGAGACGTGGATCTGAATTTCGGGGGGATCGTGATCCGCCCCGGTGAATGGCTCTATGCCGACCTGGACGGCGTTATCGTATCGGAGAAGAAACTTCATGACTGACAAACAACAAGACCTGCCCGCGGAGATCATCGAGAAGTTCCAGGTGCTGCACGAATTCGCCAAGGCGGCGAAGAACAACCTGAATAAGAACATCTATGACTATGTCTTCGGCGGCGCCGAAACCGAAACCACGGTCAAACGCAACCGCATGGCCATCGAGACCCATGCCCTGCGTCCGCGCGTCATGCGCGACGTTTCGAAAATGGACGCGGGCGTCGACCGTTTCGGCATGCGGCTCAAGCTGCCGGTCTGCCTGGCGCCGATTGGATCGCTTCAACAGATCTCGTCCGGCGGCGGTGCCGCCGCGGCCTCGGGCGCCGGCCGCTTCGGCTGTGCCCATATGCTGTCCAGCGTCTGCGAGCCCGGCATGGATGCCGTGGCCGAAGCCGCCCCCGATGCCTGCCGTGTCTTCCAACTTTATGTGCGCGGCGACGAGGACTGGGTCGACGACAAGGTCCGCCAGGCCCAGGACCTGGGCTACAAGGCCTTTGCGATCACCATCGACCTCGATGCCTATTCCCGGCGCGAGCGCGACATTTCGAAGCGATTCGTCACCGCCGGCCGTCAGGCCGCCGTGGGCGAGACCCATCAGGCCCGATTCGATTGGTCCGACGTCGACCGGATCAAGAAGATCTGCAAGATTCCCTTCATCCTGAAGGGCATCGCCACGGCTGAGGATTCCAAACTGGCTGTCGAACACGGCGTCGACGTGGTCTACGTCTCGAACCACGGCGGGCGGCAGCTCGACCATGGGCGCGGCGGGCTCGACGTTTTGCCGGAATGCGTGGAGGCCGTGAACGGCCAGGCGCAGGTCTGGATCGACGGCGGCTTCATGCGCGGCACGGACATCGTCAAGGCCATGGCCCTGGGCGCCGACATGGTCGGCCTGGGCCGTCTGCAGGCGCTGGCGCTGGCCGCCGGCGGCGAGGACGCCCTGGTCCGCATGCTGGAGATCCTGGAGCATGAAGTGCGGATCGCGCTGATGCTTCTGGGCGTCAACGGCTACGATGAGTTGGGTCCTGAGTATGTCTACAAGGAGCCTTTGTCGGTCGCGGATCCCCATCAGTTCTCGGGCTTCCCGCTGCTCGGCGAAGGGTACTGACAAGCTTCCCGCAGGAAGCGGAATAATAAAAAAGGCGGGCCCGGCGGCCCGCCTTTTTCTTTGCTTTCGGAGAAGAGGGCTCAGCCGAGCGCCTTCTTCTCACCGCCGTCGCGGATGAACTTGTAGATGTTGGTGAAGTCCTGATCACCGTTATCGGCGGCGAAGTTGTCCCAAATCTGGTTCAACATCGTGCCGATGGCGTTCGGCGTGCCGGCGCGGTCCGAGTTTTCACGGAACAGGCGCACGTCCTTGGCCAGGAGCTTGGCGAAGAACCCGGCGTTGAAGTTTTCCGTCATGACCTGATTCGGGAATTTGTCGAGCGTCGCCGTGTTCATGCCGGTCGATACGTTCACGACATCCAGAATCGCCTTCATCTCGACGCCTTGGGACAGACCGAACAGAACGGCCTCCGTCGAGGCCGTCATGGCGATGGCCGACAGGTAATTGTTCAGCATCTTCACGACTTGCCCCTGTCCCGCGACCTCGCCGACGTGGAAGGGGTTCTTCGCGAAGGTCTTAAAGACCGCCATGTGCTCGTCGTAGATATCCTTGGGGCCCGAGACCATCGTCGCAATGGTGCCGGCGATGGCGCCTTTGCGGCCGCCCGACACGGGGGCGTCCATATAAGTGATCTCGGCGTCCTTCAGGATGACGTCGATTTCCTGCGCGGCGACAAGGCCGATGGTCGACAGATCGATGACGACCGTCGTCTTGCGGTCGTTGACCTGGACGATTTCCTTGGCGACGGCGGTGCAGATCGGCCCATCCGGCAGGGACAGGAACACGGTGTCCGCATTGGCCAGAACGCCGGCCATCGAATCGTGGGCGACGGCGTTTTCCGGTGCGCGATCTTTCGTGCCGGCGGCGTCGAAGACGTGAATGGTCAGACCCGATTTGGCGATGTTGTCGGCCATCGGGCCGCCCATCTGACCGAGGCCGATGAATCCATAGGTGCGTTGTTCGGCCATGGATCAGTCCTCCAGATCGTGTTTGACGTCGATCGTGGAGATGTCGATGCCCTCTTCGTTGAAGACTTCGCGGGCCAGGCGGAAGGCCTCGATACCCGCGGGAATGCCGCAGTAGATGGCGACCTGGGTACAGATTTCGCGCAGGTCTGCGACGGTCAGGCCATTGTTGATGGCGCCACGGAAATGCAGGCGGAATTCGTGCGGCCGGTTGAGCGCGGCCAGCATGCCCAGGTTGAGAATTGAACGGTCGCGCTTGGACAGGATGCCCCGGCCCCAGCTGCCGCCCCAGCAATACTCGGTTACGAATTCCTGGAAGCCGCGATTGAAATCATCGGCGCCGCCCATGGATTTGTCGACATAGGCATCGCCCAGCACTTCGCGCCGGTATTTCATCCCCATGTCGTGCATTTTAGTCGAGTTGGTCATTGTCGGATGTTCTCCCTGGTGGGTTATCTCAGTCACTTTGTATACATTCCTGATAGGGGTGGCATATACCAGAACCCCCCGGCGCGCCGAGAAATATTTTAATGCCGCACCGCAACACGCCGGATGCCTTGATGTGAAAATGCGAAACCTGTTTGTGAACCCGTTGACAACGGCAGGGGGTGCTTCTAGGTTTCACGCGTAACCCAGGGAGAAAAATAAAAAACTCCCGCACCTAAGAAAACAGTGGGAAGGAAACATTCTGTGGGGGCACTCCTCGAGATTGATAATCTCCAGACGCACTTCTTCACGTCTGGGGGAACCGTTAAAGCTGTTGATGGCGTTTCCTACGATGTCAACGCTGGTGAAACCGTCGCCGTCGTGGGCGAGTCCGGTTCCGGCAAGTCCGTTACCGCGCTCAGCATCCTTCGGCTGATCCCCAAACCGCCCGGCGAAATCGTCGGCGGCGAAATTCGTTTCCAAGGTAAGAACCTGGCGTTCTGTTCCGAAGACGAGATCCGTGAGATCCGTGGTCGGGACATCTCCATGATCTTCCAGGAGCCGATGACGTCGCTGAACCCGGTTCTTTCCATCGGCATGCAGCTGACGGAACCGATGCTGGCGCATATGAACATGTCCGAAGCGGACGCCAAGGAACGAGCGGTCAAGCTTCTGGAGATGGTCGGGATCAACGAACCCCGTCGGCGGATCGACCAATACCCGCACCACCTATCCGGTGGCATGCGCCAACGCGTCATGATCGCCATGTCGCTGGCCTGCGAGCCGAAGCTGATCATCGCGGACGAGCCGACCACGGCCCTCGACGTGACGATCCAGGCGCAGATTCTCGAACTGATGAAGAATCTGACCCGCGACATGGGTGTGGCGATGATCATCATCACCCATAACCTGGGTGTGGTCGCGCGCTATGCGGACCGGGTCAACGTGATGTATGCCGGGCGGATCGTCGAATCCGGTTCGGCCGCCGACATCTATCACCGTCCGCGCCATCCCTACACCCTGGCCCTGCTCAAGTCCGTGCCGCGCATGGACCGCCCGCGCCAGGCCAAGCTGGATCCCGTTGAAGGCCAGCCGCCGGATTTGACACGGCTCGACGGCGGATGTTCGTTCCGCCCGCGCTGCAAATTCGCGGTGGANGANTGCGCCAANTCNTACCCNNCTCTCGAAGACGTGGGNGGATCGCACTTCAGCGCTTGTTTCCGGTCTAAAGAGAATCTCGCGGAGATCGAACTATGAGTGAAGCTCAGGCAACAGCCGGACAGGATTTCGGCGCCCAGTTTCGTGGACAGGTTTCCGATGAAGTCCTGATCACGGTTAAAGGACTAAAGATGCACTTCCCGATTACGGAAGGTGTCATCATCCCGCGCAAGGTCGCCGACGTGAAGGCGGTCGACGGCGTCGACTTCTATATCCGCAAGGGTGAAACCCTCGGCCTGGTCGGTGAATCGGGCTGCGGCAAGACGACCACGGGGCGCTGCATCCTGCGCCTTGAGGATCCGACGGCGGGCGAAATCATCTACGACGGCAAGGATATCTGCCAGCTCAACAACAACGAGCTGATCGATGTCCGCAAGAAGATCCAGGTCATCTTCCAGGACCCGTACAGCTCGTTGAACCCGCGTATGAAGATCGGCGAGATCATCGGCGAGCCGCTGCGCGTGCACGGCATCATCACCGATGAAGCCAAGCGCCGCGAGCGCATCGGTTACCTGCTTGGCCGCTGCGGTCTGCACCCGGACTTCGCCGACCGTTACCCGCATGAAATGTCGGGTGGTCAGCGGCAGCGTGTGGGCATCGCCCGCGCACTGGCCATGGAGCCGGAATTCATCATCTGCGACGAGGCCGTTTCGGCCCTCGACGTGTCGATTCAGGCGCAGGTCATCAACCTTCTGGAAGAACTCCGTGACGAGTTCAACCTGACCTACCTGTTCATCAGCCATGACCTCTCGGTGGTGCGTCATATCTGTCACCGCGTTGCGGTCATGTACCTTGGTCACATGGTGGAATTGTCGGACTGCGACGAGCTGTTCGACCACGCCATGCATCCGTACTCTCAGGCCCTGCTGAACGCGGTCCCGATCCCAGATCCCGAACTTGAAAAAACCCGGGGACATCAGATCATTAAGGGAGAAATTCCCAGCCCGATCAATCCTCCGTCAGGCTGCGTTTTTCACCCGCGCTGTCCATTAGCTGTGGACTCATGCAGCCAAAAGATTCCAGACTTTAGAGAGGTGCGAAAAGGCCACTGGGTGGCCTGCACGGAAGTGTGATCTCCCCCTCAGAGGGAGGACACAGAAGAGTGGGGGAGGAAAGAACTTCCCCCGAACATAAATGGGTAAGGAGACTTCACATGAGTAAGTACGCAGGTTTCGCGTTTGCTCTCGCGGCGGGCGTTGGCCTGGCCGTCGGGGCTGGCGGATCGGCAAAGGCGGAAACGCCGAAGAAGGGGGGCGTCCTCAACTTCATCGTCGCTGCCGAATCCCCGTCTTATGACGGTCACAAGGAATCGACCTTCGCCATGGTCCATCCGACGCGGCCGTTCTACAGCTTGCTGATTCGCGTCAACCCGGAAAACCCGTCCTCGCCGACGGATTTCCAGTGTGACCTCTGCGTCGGCGGCGTTCCGAAGCCGACCGATGGCGGCAAGACCTACACCTTCAAGATCAAGAAGGGTGTCAAGTTCCACGACGGTCAGACCATGACCTCTCAGGATCTGCTCGCCACCTACAACAAGATCATCTTCCCGCCCGCCGGCGTTTCTTCCGCCCGTAAGGCCTTCTTCAAGATGGTCGATACGATCGAGGCGCCCGATGACGAGACGCTCGTCTTCAAGCTGAAATTCGCCACCGGCGCCTTCATTCCGGCGCTTGCCACGCCCTTCAACTACACCTACTCCGCCAAGGACCTGAAGGAACATGGCTACGACTGGCATGAAAAGAACGTGAACGGCACCGGTGCCTTCAAGTTCAAAGAAGCCGTTGCCGGCTCCCACGTCGAAGCGGTCAAGTTTGACGGCTTCCACATGGACGGTAAGCCCTACCTGGACGGCTACAAGGCGCTGATCTCGCGCAAGATGGCCATCCGTGTGCAGGCCATCCGCGGCGACCGTGCGGCCATCGAATTCCGTGGCTTCCCGCCGAAACAACGTGACGATCTGGTCAAATCCCTGGGCAAGGACATCACCGTCCAGGAAAGCGACTGGAACTGCGTCCTGCTGTTCACGCCGAACCACGGCCGTCCGATCATGCAGGATCCGCGGGTCCGTCAGGCGCTGACCCTCGCGGTTGACCGTTGGGGCGGCTCGCAGCACCTGAGCCGGATCGCCATCGTCAAGACGGTCGGCGGCATCGCCTTCCCGAACCACCCGCTGGCCGCCAACAAGGCCGAACTGGTTCGCCTGAAAGGCTATGGCACCGACCTCAAGGCCTCGCGTGAAGAAGCCAAGAAGCTTCTCGCCGAGGCCGGCAAGGCGGGCATCAAGTTCGAACTGCTGAACCGCGGTACGGACCAGCCGTACAAGATCGTCGGCACCTGGCTGATCGGCCAGTGGCGTCAGATCGGTGCCGAGGTCACCCAGCGCGTGGAACCGAGCAAGTCGTTCTACAACTCGCTGCGTAAGACCAAGGACTTCGATGTCTCGATGGACTTCAACTGCCAGTCGGTCATTAACCCGATCGTCGATGTGTCCAAGTACATTGGTTCCGCCGGTAACAACTATGGCAACTACGCCGGGCAGGATCAGGAGCTGGAAGACATCTACAACCAGCTGGTCCAGGAAGGCGACGAAGCCAAGCAGCGTGAGATCATGCGTGTCATGGAAAAGCGGGCTCTGTCCGACCAGGCGCACGAAGGCATCACGTTGTGGTGGTACAAGATCACCCCGCACCGTTCCTATGTGAAGGGCTGGAAGATCGCGCCGAGCCACTATCTGAACCAGTCCCTGGATCAGGTCTGGCTCGACAAATAAGTTGCGCCTGACGCAGCATTAACAACAACAAACGGGGACCGCCCGCCGCCGGTCAAGGCGGTGGGCGGTCAACCCGATAGAGGAAGACATGGGCAAGTATATCTTCAAACGCGTACTTCTAATGATCCCGACGCTGATCGGCGCCGCGGTCCTGGTATTCTTGCTGTTGCGCATGGCCCCCGGCGACATCTGCGCCGTGCGGTACTTGGGATCCGGTCTCGCCATCGACGAGTCGCAGATCGAGCTATGCCGCGAACAGTTGGGGCTCAATAAGCCACAGATCGTTCAGTTCTTCGATTTCATCTGGGGCTACGTAATTTTCGATCTTGGTGACTCCATGTGGACCGGCCAGCCGGTGACCCACGAGATCGCCATCCGCTTCGAACTTTCCCTGCAGATTGCGATCATGGCGACCTTGGTAGCGACCGTTATCGCGATCCCGCTGGGCATCATTTCGGCGGTTCGTCAGAACACGATGACCGACTACCTGGTTCGTGGTTTTGCCATCGCGGGGATCGCAATTCCCTCCTTCTGGCTTGGTCTGATGATCATTCTGGGGCTGTTGATTGTCACCCAATCATGGCTCGGCGAACCGTGGATGCCTCCCATCGAGTTCAAATCGATTTGGGAAGACCCGATCCACAACATGGCCCAGCTGATCTGGCCGGCTGTCGCCACGGGTTACCGTTATTCTGCGGTCGCGACGCGTATGACCCGCTCGGCGATGCTCGAGGTGCTGCGTGAGGACTATGTCCGCACGGCCCGCGCCAAGGGTATGGTCGAAAAGATCGTCATTAACCGCCATGCGTTGAAAAACGCGCTGTTGCCGGTGGTTACCATCCTGGCGCTTGAGTTTGCGTTCCTGATGGGCGGTCTGGTCGTGACGGAGCAGGTCTTTAACCTGAACGGTCTCGGAAACTTGATGGTCGATGGTGTCGAACGTCAGGACTTCGCAATGACCCAGAACCTGGTGATGCTGGTCGTAATCATCTACGTCTTCATCAACCTTCTTACCGACTTGGCCTATGCGTGGCTCGATCCGCGCATTCGCTACTCTTGATGAGGAGAGTAGATGATGGTTACCGTATCTGAAGTTCAAACCGAAGCCGACTTCGAAGAAGTCGCCCCGAAGAAACCCTGGACGCAGGTCGCGATGGACCTGTCCCGCAAACAGCCTCTCGGCGTGTTCGGCCTGGCGATCGTGCTAGCGATGGTCGTCGCCGCGGCTCTGGCCAACGTGGTTTCTCCCTTCAACCCGCTGCAAGAGCATTTCGATGCCATGCTGGTGCCCCCGGGCACCGACAGCTACCTGCTGGGCACGGACGAATTCGGCCGCGACATTTTGTCGCGTCTGATCTACGGCTCGCGCACGGCGCTGCTGGTTGGTTTCGTCTGCGCCATCGTTGGCTCGACCGCCGGCCTCGTTCTTGGCGTCGCCAGTGCCTACTTCGGGGGTCTGTTCGACCTCATCCTGCAGCGTGTGCTTGACGTCTTCATGGCGTTCCCGCTGATCATCCTGGCCCTCGCCGTCGTCGCGACCTTGGGCCCGGGGATCGAGAACGTCATGATCGCGATCATCCTGCCCTTCGTGCCGCAGTGTGCACGCGTGGTTCGGTCGAACGCCCTGGCGATCCGTGAAATCCCGTATGTGGACGCGGCTCGTGCGCTCGGCTTCTCCAACGCCCGCATCATCCTGCGTCACATGGTGCCGAACGTCATGGCTCCGTACCTGATCATGCTGACCACCTTCTTGGGTCAGGCGATCCTGTTGGAAGCCTCGCTGTCGTTCCTCGGCCTGGGCGTTCAGGATCCGATCCCGGCCTGGGGCTTGATGCTGACCAACGCGTCCGAGTTCTTCGAGGGCTCGCCGTGGGTCGCCATCTACCCGGGTGTTGCGATCTCGCTCAGCGTGTTCGGCTTCAACCTGTTCGGGGACGCCGTCCGCGACACGTTGGATCCGAAACTGCGCTCGCGGTGACGCAAGCGTCCAACGTTACATCTTAGGAAAGGGCGGCTTCGGCCGCCCTTTCTGATGGTGCCTCTCCGATCACCTTGAATGACCTTCAGAACAAGACGGACCCATCCATGACCAAACGCATCGCCATCCTGGGTTTTCTTTTGGAAAGCAACGCCTTCGCGCCGCTGACGACCCGCGAGGATTACGAACGCCGTTGCCTGATCGGTGGCGAGGATATCCTCGACGAACTGGCCAAGCCCAATCCGCGCCTGCCGTTGGAGGCCAATGCGTTCTGTCAGCAGATGGAAAAATTGCGGCCCGACGCCTGGGCGCCTGTGCCGATCCTGATCGGCGATGCCGAGCCGGGTGGACCGGTTGAGCACGAGTTCTTTCAATGGTTCGTGGCCGAGGTCGAACGGCGGCTCAAGGAAGCCGGGCCGGTCGACGGCGTCTATATCATCAGCCATGGCGCGATGCGGGCCGAGCGGGAGAACGATCCGGACGGTTTGCTATATGGTCGCGTGCGCGACATCGTCGGCCCCGAGGTTCCGATCCTGGCGACGTTGGATCTGCATACGAACATCTCCCGGGAAATGTCGGATCAGGCGGACGTCCTGATCGCTTACCTCACCAACCCGCATGTCGACCAACGCGAACGGGCGGGTGAAGCGGCCCGGGCGATGGACGAAATGTTCAAGGGAATGAAACCGCAGACTGCTTTCGTAAAGGTTCCGATAGCGGCACCTTCGGTGGTGCTTTTGAGCGCCGAAGGGCCCTATGCCGATATTATTAATGCCGGGCAGGCGGCGCAGGAAGCCTCCGGCGGCAAGATTCTCAACGTGTCCGTCGCCGCCGGGTTCATTTATTCCGACAGCCCCAAATGCGGCATGACGGTCGTTGTAACCGCGCGTGACGATTTGGAGGCGGCGCGAGCCCTCGCCGGAGATTTGGCGGAGCGGCTTTGGGCCGATCATGAACGGTATCAGAAGGCGCTGACGCCGCTGGCCGATGCGGTTGGCATGGCGGTCGCCAACGGGAAAGACGCCTCACGTTCCGCGCAAATACTGGCGGACGTCGCCGATAATCCCGGCGGCGGGGGCACGGGCAGCACAATCTATCTTCTCAAAGGCCTGGTCGAGGCCGGAGCCGACGGTGTCGTCATGGGGATCGTGATCGACGGCGGCGTCGCCGACGATGCGCATGCGGCGGGCGAGGGGGCAACCTTCACCGCGCGTTTCAACCGGTCGCCGAAAACGACCTTCGAGGAAGCGTTCGAGGTCGAGGCCGAAGTGCTCAAGCTGACCGACGGCTCCTTCGTCGGCCGGCGGGGTATCCTGCGCGGGCGCGCCCTGACCGTCGGTCCGGCGGCGTTGCTGCGGATCGGCGGCGTTTGTGTCGCCGTCGGGACCTTCCGCAAGCAATGCGCCGATCCCGCGATGCTGGAGATGTTCGGTGTCGATATCGCCGAGGTTCGGACGGTGGTCGTCAAATCCCGGGGCCACTTCCGTGCCGGGTTTGACGAGTATTTCCCGCCGGAACAGGTGATCGAGGTCGATTGCCCGGGGCTGACGTCGCCGGTGTTCTCCAATTTCGAATGGGGCGATCTGTGCCGGCCGGTGTTTCCGTTGGATCAGGACACGACCTGGAAACTGCCCCCGTGGTGACAATTTGGGCCGAAAAGCGTATGCTTTCGGCCTCTTTAACCGCGAGGACATGGTGATGTTGCGTCCCGCCGCTTGGTTGCTGACAGGCTTCGTTCTGGTGTCGCCTTTGACGGCGCAGGCCGGCGACGCGTCGACGGCCCTTGGCGAAGGGCAAGCGGCCCAACAAGGCAGGGCGGGGACGCAGGACGTAAACGACTTCGTCTCCGGTATCACCGATTGGGCGGGTCGTCCGGCCGAAGCCTGCTATGAAGCCGACGAAAAAGAGGACCGCCCCGACCTGGCCAGCCGGCCGCAATCATAATTTCGCGCGTGTGACGCCCGTCGCCGCGCCTTCACCCCACCATCCAACCATAAGAAAACACGGAACATCCCATGGCCGTTCACCGCACCTACCTGTTTGCGCCCGGTAACCACCCCCGCCGGGTCGAGAAAGCCTTCACCCTGGACTGCGACGCCGTCATCCTGGATCTGGAAGACGCCGTCGCCGTCGCCGAAAAACCGGCGACCCGCGCGTTGGTCGTTGAGGCATTGAAACAACAGACCGGCAAACGCGGCTATGTCCGGGTCAACGCCTGGGACACGGATTTCTGCTTCAACGACATTCTGGCCGTCACCGGGCCTTGGCTGACGGGCATCATCCTGCCGAAGGTCGAAGAGGCGGCACAGTTGATCGCCGTCGATTGGATATTGGCGAGTATTGAGCGCGATAAAGGCATGGAGCCCGGCGCCATCGATCTGATTCCGATCCTCGAGACCGGCAAGGGCATCGCCAACGCCCGCGCCATCGCCGCCGCCGATACGCGGGTCAAGCGTCTCAGTTTCGGGGCCGGTGATTACACCAAGGACATGGGCATGCGCTGGACCCTGGAAGAAACCGAGATCGATCACGCCAGGGCCGAGGTTGTCCTGGCGTCCCGCGCCGAAGGGCTGGAGCCGCCCATCGATTCCGTCTGGATCCATATTAAGGATCAGGACGGCCTGACCCGTTCGGCGGAAAAGGTCCGCGACATGGGATTTCAGGGCAAGCTCTGTATCCATCCGGATCAGATCGGCCCGACCAACGCCGTGTTCACGCCGACGGAAGAACAGGTGGCTTTCGCCGAGAAGGTGGTTGCGGCCTTCGAGGAGGCAGAAGCCCAGGGCCTTGCGTCCATCCAATTGGACGGCTACTTCATCGACTATCCCATCGTTGATCAGGCGCGGCGCACGCTGGGCCAATGGAACGATATCCAGAACCGCTAATGAAACGGCCCGGGGCCATGAGGCGCCCGGGCCAATCATATTGTTCTAGCGCATCCGGTCGTGTCAGGTGCCGTAGTACAGACCACCGTTCACGTGGACGGTCTGGCCGGTGATGTACGCGGCCTCCGGCTGACACAGGAAACGGATGGTCGCCGCCATTTCCTTCACATCGCCCAATCGGCCGACCGGAATGTTCATGGCGGCCCGGTTGTTGCCCGCCCCGGCCGAGGCCGGGCGGACCGTCTCCGTGGCGCCCGGCGCGACCACGTTGGCGGTCACGCCGTCGGTTGCGAACTCGCGGGCGATCCCGCGGGTGAAGCCGACGATCGCCGCCTTGCCGGCCAGATTGTGAATGCGGTCGGGCATGCCGACGTAGGTCGACACACCGCCCAGGGTGACGACCCGGCCCCATCCGGCCTTCTGCATATGTGGGACGGCGGCCTGGCAGAGGAAAAAGGCGCTGTCGAGCGTCAGATCGATGACCTTGCGGAATTCTTCGTGGCTCATTTCCAGGAACGGTTTCTGGCCGCGCGTCGAGGCATTGACGACGACGATATCGACGCTGCCGAAGGTGTCTGCCGCTGCGCCCACGAGGGTGTCGCAACCTTCCTTGTTCGAAGCGTCGGCCAGGATGCCGAGGGCCGTGCCGCCGGCGGCTTCGATTTCCTTCACCGTGGCGTCCAGGGTTTCCTGATCGCTGATGCCGTTGACGACGACGTTGGCGCCGTCGGCGGCGAGGGCAAGCGCGGTGGCTTTCCCGATGTTGCGGGACGATCCCGTGATGACGGCGGTCTTGCCCGCCAATGATTTGTCGGTCATGTCGTTTCCTCTCCCCGGTCGTCCGGGTTCGCGTTTATTGGCCTATGGGCATGCGCCCACCATTGCCCACCATCTTATGAAGGATGGCGGGCTTTGTCTCGTGGCGAAGGCGGGTAGGGGCAGGTGGAGGCCGTGAGTCAGTCGATGAATTCGCAGCCGCGATCCTTCAACGTCTTGTCGACCCAGGCGCGGTCGATGGAGCCGTCGGCGATTTCCTTCATGGTCTGCTCTTCCGCGTCGTTCTTGGCCTGGGCGGCGGCGAGGACCGTTTCGGCTTCTTCCCGGGGCACGCAAAGCACGCCGTCGCAATCGCCCAGGATCAGGTCGCCCGGCTTCACCGGCATGCCGTAAAGGCTGATCGGGAAGCCGATCTCGCCGGGGCCGTCCTTGAACGGGCCGCGGTGGCTGACGCCCGCCGCATAGGTCGGGAAGTTGTGCTCCAGGAAGGCGTCGCGGTCGCGGATGGCGCCGTTGAACACCAGGCCCGCGATGCCGCGCTTCATGGCCTGCAGCAGCATCAGTTCCCCGAACAGGGAATTGGTCAGGTCGCCGCCGCCGTCGCAGACGATGACGTCGCCCGGTTGTGCCGTGTCGATGGCCTTGTGCAGCATCAGGTTGTCGCCGGGCCGGGTCAGAACCGTATAGGCCGGGCCCGCGAGCACGCCGTCCTTGTGCATGGGGCGCAGCGCGTTCGATCCGGCGTACATGCGCCACATGCAATCGCCGACGTTGGCCACGGGGATCGATTTGAATTTCTCGACCAGGGCCGGGTCGATGCGGTCCCAGGATTGTTTGATGCGAAATCCGACAGTCATTTGGATGGTCTCCTTGAGGTCTGCTTGGCGGCTCTTAGGCGGCCGCGAGTTTGAGTTTCGTGAATACCTTTAAGGCGTTCTTGTAGAACACCTTGTCCTTTTCCTCGGCCGAGAGATGCGGCGTCGCTTCGATATAGCGCCGGGTATCGTCGAACCATTGGCCGGTGTCCGGGTCCTTGCAGCGCACGGCGCCGTGCAGTTCCGACGCGAACAGGATGTTGTCCACGGGCACGACCTCGGTCATCAGGTTTATGCCCGGCTGGTGATAGACGCAGGTGTCGAAGAAAAGGTTGTCGCCCATCATGTCCTTGGGTTCCGGCCGGTCCATGCCCATGGCGATGCCCCGGTAGCGGCCCCAGTGATAGGGCACGGCGCCGCCGCCGTGAGGAATGATCAGCTTCAGCCCCGGGAACCGTTCGAACAGGTCCGATTGCAGCAATTGCATGAAGGCCGCCGTGTCGGCGTTGATGTAATGCGCGCCTGTGAAATGGAAGTTCGGATTGCAGGATTGGCTGACGTGGATCATCGCCGGGACCTGCAGTTCCTCCAACTTGGCGTAGAGATCGAACCACCAGGGGTCTGTCAGGGGCGGGTCGGTCCAGTTTCCGCCCGACGGATCGGGGTTCAGGTTGACGCCGATGAACCCCAGCTCGTTCACCAGGCGCTCCAGTTCCGGGATGGAGTTCGACGGCGAGCAGCCCGGCGATTGCGGCAACTGGCCGACCGGCGCGAAGTTGTCGGGGAAGATGTCGCAGATGCGTTTGATCTGGTCGTTGCAGATGCGCGACCACTGCATGCTCATCTTCTCGTCGCCGACATGATGGCCCATGCCGCCGGCGCGGGGCGAGAAGATGGTCATGTCCGTGCCGCGTTCCTGCTGCAGGCGCAGCTGCGTGTTGGCGACGCTTTCCTTGAGTTCGTCGTCGGAGATTTGCGGCTCCTTGGCGCTCATCTTGGACAGGTCGCCCTTGGCGTCGATCTGTTCCTTGCGCCAGGCCGTATGGGCCTCGGGTGCTGTCGTATAGTGGCCGTGGCAATCGATGATCATCGGAAATCTACTCCCCCTTGAAGTCCGGCTTGCGCTTTTTCGCAAAGGCGCTGACGCCTTCGTAGAAATCGGCGGTCCGCGTGTTGCGGATGAAGGCGGCCTTCTCCGCGTCCAGCTGCTCCGCCAGGCTGTTGTGCCAGGACGCGTTGAGCAGGGCCTTGGCTTCGGCATTGGCCCGTCCGGCGGCCTTGGCCAGGCGGCCAGCCAGCTTGTCCGTCTCGGCCTCCAGGTCCGCCGCCGGAACGATCCGGTTGATCAGACCCCAGTCGAGCGCCTCCTGCGCCGTGAACCGGTCGCCCAGCAGGGCGATCTCCATCGCCTTCTTCATGCCGACGGTGCGCGGCAGGGAATAGGTCGACCCGCCGTCGGGGCTGGTCCCGATGTGGCAATAGGCGAGGGTGAAGAACGCGTCTTCGGCGACCAGCGCCAGGTCGCAGGCCAGCATCAGGCTGACGCCGGCGCCGGCGGCGGCGCCCCGGACCGAGGCGATGATCGGCTGCGGCAGGGCGCGCATGTTTTCGACCGTGGCGTGAACGCGCGTCAGGCGGGCGTCGAATTGTTCTGCCGTCTTATCGCGGTCCGGCTCCTCGTCCAGCATGGTCTTGAAAGCCTTCACGTCGCCGCCGGCCATGAAGTGGTCGCCCTGACCTTTCAGGATGACGACCCGCACGTCGGTGGCCGTGCGCAATTGGTCGGTGATTTCCTTCATCGCCTTCATGACGTCGATGCTGATGGCGTTCAACGCCTCGGGCCGGTTGAAGGTGATGCGGCAAACGCCGTCGCGGACCTCGGTGAGGACCGTTTCATTGGGGGACGTGATCATGGATGTAGGCTCCCTGGATGTTTCGCGGCCTTGCGGCGGCCGCTTTTGTTGATGGGCGCAGGTTAAAGCGCTTTGCGGTAGACGACAAAGCCCGAGTGCGTGGCGACCTGATCATAGAGGCGCATGGCCGTGGCGTTGGTCTCATGGGTCTGCCAATAGACGCGTTCCGAGCCGGCCTCGCGGGCGTGATCGTAGACGGCTTCGATCAAGGCCCGGCCGATGCCCTTGCCGCGCTGGTCCGGATCGGCGAACAGGTCCTGCAGGTAACAGACCGGCCCCCGCATGGTGGTGTTGCGGTGGTAGATGAAATGAACGAGGCCGATCAGACGGCCTTCGGCCTCGGCGACGATGACGTGCATGGGCTCGTAGGCATCGAAGAACCGGTCCCAGGTCAGGCGGGTGATTTCCTCCGGCACGGCGGCCGGGCCGGTGCGCTCGTAGAACGCGTTGTATCCGTCCCACAGGCGGTGCCAGGCCTCGTACTCGTCGGGTTTGGGCGTGCGCAGGGTCAGGTCGATGGTCATGGCGGGCATCCGAATGGGGTTGTGGCGGGGCGGGGACTGTGGCGAGATTAGCCCAGGCCCTCGCAAGGACCAACAAAACACGCCCATGAATAGGAAACAGCCATGCCCACCTCAGACGTAAAAGTCATCTTCTTCGATGTATTCGGCACGGTCGTCGATTGGCGATCAAGCCTGCTGCGCCTTTTGGCGGAATATGGAGCGAAACAAGGGATCGAAGCCGATTGGCCGGGTTTCCTTACGGCCTGGAAGGCCGGTTACCGTCCTGCCATGGATGCCGTGATTTCGGGGGCCAGGCCCTATTTCAATCTGGATGAGATGTATCTGGAACGCATGAACCAGGTGATCGGCGATTTCGGGCTGGACGGGCTCTCCGAGGCGCAGAAGCAGGAAGTCCTGCATCTTTGGCTGAAGATCGATCCTTGGCCCGACGCGGTCGAGGGGCTGACGCGTCTGGCGTCGAAGTACACTCTGGTGACGCTCTCCAACGGCTCCTTCGCCTGGCTGACGGCCATCGCCAAGCACGGCAAATTGCCGTTCGACGCGGTTCTGACGGCGGAAAACGCCCAGGTCTACAAACCGCATCCGCGCTGCTACCTGACCGCCATCGAACTGATGGGCATGAAGGCAACGCCGGAGAACTGCATGCTGACGGCCTGCCACAACTACGACCTGGATGCCGCGCGCAGCCACGGCATGAAGACGGCCTTTCTGCCGAGGAAGGAATACGGCCCGGACCAGGAAGCCGACCAGGCGCCGGAAAGCGACTGGGAGGTCGTCGCCCGCGACCTGATCGGCGTTGCCGAGGCGATGGGCTGCTAGAACCCGCCGCCCATTCCGCCGCCGATGTCACCGCCGCCGTAATCGCCGAAGCCGCCGTCGAGGTGCCCGGGGCTGTCCAACGGGCCTTGGTAGCCACCTTCATAGCCGCCAGTGGTGCTCCCGTCGCTGGGCGGGCCCAGGCCGAACGGGATCAGGAACCAGACCGGCAGCCAGGTCAGCCAAGCGCGCAGGCGTTCGCGGGGGGAATTGGGGTCGATCGGCGTTTCCGCCGTCGCCCCCGTTTCCTGGCCCTCGGGGCGCGCGTTTGCTGTCTTGGTGTCCGTCATCGCGTCAACTTCCTGGCTTGTGATTCCAATAATCGATGTTGAGGTCGCGCATCAGATCGCCGTGGCGGTATTCCAGGCAGGATTTCACCCCGGCCATGGAATGGTGATGGCCGGGCCGGGCGCAGCGGTCGATCTCCCGCCGGGCGGCGCCGACCGCGCCGGTCCCTTGGTCCTTGAGGACAGGCGCCATGTCGTCGACGACGTCGTTCCATAGCCGCTCGACATTGGCGGGTGTGGGGGCGGCCCGGTAATCGACGATGGCCGAGGCGACGCGCCCGACCAGCCGGGCCGAGGTTGCGAGAGGCTGGCCATCGACCATTTCCTCGCCGACGGCGCGCAGGCTCTTGGTGACGTATTCGGCTTCCGCCGGGCTGATCGGGTCGGGATCGCCCGCCAGCGGGGTGGGAAGCAGGGAGGCTTGCCGGGTCACCACCAGCCGCGCGCTGGCCGCTCCCAACCGCGCCATATGCCCGGTGGGCATGCTGACCCGCACATGGGTGAAGCCACGGCCGCTGGTGAAGGAGACGTTGCTTGCCGGGATATCGCGCTGTGCCCCCGCCGCGTCGGTCAGGCGCAATAGGAAGTGGCTTGCCTCGGCCGGGGAATAGGCCGTCCCGGACCGGGGGCTGTCCCGGTCCTGTTGCAGGCAAAAGGTGGTGATATCGGTTTCACAGGTGCCGCCGTCGCAGATGAAGGGCATGCCTTCCTGGGTTTCCAGGGCGGCGAGAATCTGTGGCGCGGCCTGGGCGCTTTGCAGCGGTGCGAAGAGCGTGAACAGCAGGACGGCGGCAGCTAGCCGGAAACCGTCAGCATTGATGACGTTACGGACTAGGGTGTGGGAAACGCGTCGAAGAGTCATGTCGATACCTCCTTGATATCAGCAACATG
>NZRL01000201.1 GCA_002696205.1 Rhodospirillaceae bacterium
CTTCCCTCTCCGCATTGTTCGCGTTACCGGTGTTGTTCTGAACCGGTTCGATGGTGGATACCCGGATGCCGCGGCGTCTCAGTCGTTTTTTGGCATCAGTGAGATCGCTGGCACGGATCGTGATGTTGCGGGGCTTCCCGGTGGACCGCTATTCGGTGACCGAGGCGGCCATCGGCTACCTGGGTCTGGGCTCCTACTGCGGCGCCTTCCGCCCGTCGAACGCCAAGGGCCACCTGCTGGGCCACGTCAAGGATATCGGGCTGGACATCAAACAGCCGACGACGCGCTATTACCAGACCAACCGGGGCCTGGAATTCCACACGGACAGCGTCGACATCGTCGGCCTGCTCTGCCTCAAGACGGCGAAGTCGGGCGGGGCGAGCCGCATCGTCAGCTCGGTCACATTGCACGACGTGATGTATGAAAAGCGCCCGGACCTGTGGCGGGCCTTGTTCAACGCCTATCCGACCGACCGTCGGGGCGAAATCCCGCCGGGCATGAAGCCCTGGTTCGATGTGCCGGTGTTCAATTGGTACGAAGGCAAGCTGACGACGATCTACGTCGGCCAGTACATCCGTTCGGCCCAGGAACTGTTCCCGGAGGCCCGCCGCCTGACCGATGTCGAGGTCGAGGCCATGGAATACCTGGATACTCTCTGCAACGATCCGGAATATTACCTGAGCATGGATTTCCTGCCGGGCGATATCCAATTGCTGCACAACCACCAGATCCTGCATTCGCGCACGGATTATGAAGACTGGCCCGATGTCGAGGAACGCCGCCACCTGCTGCGTCTCTGGCTCGCGCCGGAAAGCGGCCGGCCCTTGCCGCCGGTGTTCGAGCCGCGCTACGGCAAGCTGACGCCGGGCAACCGCGGCGGCATCTTCACGGAAAGCACCAAGCTGACCTTCTCCGTCTCGCCGGTCTGACCGGCGGCGCAACGGTTTTCGCTGCCGGCGGATGCGGGATCGTATCCGCCGGGGCGACCGACCGGCCGGCGCGTGACGCCGTGCCCCATTCACGCCCGACAAATTTCTTTTCGTTTCTGAACGTCCTTCGCCGATCGCGGGCGGGCCTGTCGGCGCGGCCGCCCAGCGCGCGTTGATATTCCCCCGATTGCATTGATTTTGTTATTGTGGTTGATAATTAATCGCAATAGAACCGGCGGGCATGTATGATCGCCGGGGTCGCGGGGCTTCGCGGTCCTGCGGGGCGCCGGCGGGCAAAAAATATCGCGTTTGGGTGAAGGAACCGCGGGTTTCGTTCGTCTTATTAAGGGTAGGACCATGTGCCGACAGGGCGGCGGAGGTTTTCTTCGCGCCCCCGGATGGGTCCTCGCATCGGTATCTGAAGGAGTAATCGAATGGAGAACCAACAGGCGGGTGCGCCGCTGACCGTCGAACCGGCAGCAGAACCCGAAATGTTGGCACAAGCGTTGGAATGGCTTTCCGCCGGGGGACCCGTCGTCGCCATTCTGCTGGCCATGTCCGTGATCGCCGTGGCGATCGTCAGCCTGAAACTGTGGCAGTTCTGGTCGGCCCGCATCGGCGACCGCGAAACGGCGCGCCGGGGGCTTGCGCTCTATCGTGCCGGTAAGACGGCCCGGGCGGCTGAAACCCTACGGTCGACGCCCAATCCGGCGGCCCGGGTCCTGTTGCTGGCCATGCGCGGTCGGGCGCGGCGCGACCTGGAGGAAGCCAAGGTGCGCGAGGAAGTCACCCGCGCCGGTCTGGACATGCTGGAAACCCTGCGCGGCCATATGCGCCCGTTGGAGGTCATCGCCACGCTGGCCCCGTTGTTGGGCCTGTTCGGGACCGTTCTGGGCATGATTTCGGCCTTTCAGCAATTGGAGCAGGCCGGCAACCGCATCGACCCGGCGATCCTGTCCGGCGGCATTTGGGAAGCGCTGCTGACCACGGCCGTGGGCCTCGCGGTCGCGATTCCCACGGTGGCTGCGGTCAACTGGCTGGAACGGGCCGTCGATCGGTTGGCCCACGATATGGACAATCTGGTGACCCAGGTCTTCACCGAAGACCTCGCGGCCCCGGTGGCCACGGAGCAATCGCCTTCGCCCGCCGCCTATCGCGCGCCCGTCGCCGGCGCCGCCGAATAGCGAGGGCCTTTCCATGCATAGCCAGAGCTTCGCTTCGGCGAAGACCGGGCGCCGCGCCTTGATCTCGCTGACGCCGCTGATCGACGTGGTCTTCATTCTTCTGGTCTTCTTCATGCTGGCGTCGTCGTTCCTGGATTGGCGGTCGGTCACCTTGGACGCGCCCCAGGAAACGGGCCGGTCGTCCTCCATGGAACAGGCGTTGTTGATCGAGGTGCGGCGTGACGGTCTGCGCCTGGCGGGCGAGACCCTGTCCCTGGAAAATATCGCCCGCCGTGCCGCGCGGGCGATCGCCAAGAAGGCCGACCGCGTGGTTCTGGTCCGGCCCGACGAAGGCGTGCCGGTTCAGGACGTGGTGATGGTCGTCGATGCCTTGGCTGCCGCCGGTATCGGCAATCTGTCGCTGATCAGGAGGAAGCCGTGATGCGTTCGCTGCGCACTGCCGCCCGCAGGCCCAAGGACGACGATCAACGCATCCTGCCGCTGATCAACGTGGTGTTCCTGCTGCTGATCTTTTTCATGATCGTTGGCCATCTCGCCGCCGCCGACCCGTTCCATATTGAACCGCCGACTTCGATCAGCGAGACCGAACCCGGCGGCCAGGATCACCTCATCCTGGTCGGTGCCGACGGGCGCGTGGCCTTCGACGGCACGGTGATGGACGACGCCGCGTTGGTGGCGGCCTTGGGTGGTGACGGTGAACAGGGGCAGTTCCGTCTGAAGGCCGACGGCGGCGCCGACGCCGTGCGCCTGGTCGAAATCATGGAATTGATGCGCGGAGCCGGGATCGAAAAGGTTCACCTGCTGACCGTGCCCAGGGATTTCTGAAAGACCGAAACGCATGGAAATCTCTGCAAGACATTGGAACACGGCGATCATGGGCGCGCTGCTTCTGCATGGGGCGGCGGCCGTTGCCGTGCTTTGGACGCCGGCACCGCCGGGGGCACAACTGCCGGGCATCGGCGGCGTCGAAATATCGCTGGGACCGGCGGGTGGATCGCCCGGCGACGCCGCGACCGACGCCCCGCCGCCGACCGAGGTCGAGCCCGTCGAAACCATCGAAGCGGTGGATGCCATGGAGCCGGAAACCGCCGAGGTCGTCCCCCAGGAGGTGCCGGTCGAAACGCCGCCCGAGCCGGTGGTGGCCGAGGCCGTGCCCATCGAGCCGCCGAAACCGCCCGAACCGGTCGAGGTCAAGCCGAAGGAGCCGATGCCTATTCCGCCGAAGGTCGTGCGGCCGCCGAAACCCCAACCGCCGGAGCCGAGAGAGACCGTCGAGCCCGCGCCGACTCCGGCGCGGACTACGCCCGCTGTGGCCGGCACCCAAGGCAAGTCGGGCACGAAAGACTCGAAAGACGCCGGGTCCGGTGACGATTCCCAGGGCGGCGGGATGGCCGGTGCGACCGCGGATTACGTGTCCGTGCTTCAGGCCTGGCTGGAAAAGCATAAGGAATATCCCCGTTCCGCCCGGCTGCGCCGGATTCAGGGGGTGGTGCTGCTGTCTTTCGCCATCGATCGGGCGGGGCAGGTGCTGGCCTTTCGCGTGGAACGGTCGTCGGGCCATCGGTCTCTTGATCGGGAAACGCTGGCGATGATTCGCCGCGCCAATCCATTGCCGCCGATCCCGAACGATATGGAGCGGGACAAGCTCGAAATCGTCGTGCCGGTGCAGTTCTCGCTGCGGTAGGGCCGAACCGGATCGGGCCGAGGGGATGTGCCGCTTCTCTAATTGCGAATAATTATCACTATCGTTACACTCGCGCCTTCATCGATGGGGAAAAGGCCGAACGCCGTCTTGTCTGGCGGGCGGCATTGGAACGGCATGATATGACGACGACCACCGCGGATAGCCTGTTGGCCGCCTTTCAGGCCCATTACACGGAGCTTCTGGTTTTCGTGCGCCGGCGTGTGCGTTGTCCGTCTCTGGCCGCCGATATCGTGCAGGAAACCTATGTTCGTGCCGCAACGGCGACCACCGACCGGAACGTCGACAACCCGCGTGCCTTCCTTTACCGGGTCGCCGGGAACCTGGCGATCGATCATCTGCGCCGGGAGCAGCGGCGGCAGGCGATCATGGCCGATGGAAGGGAGGCGGACGTCGTCGCCGATGCCCGGCCCGGCGCCGACCAGGTCCTGGCCGCGAAACAGCGGGTTCGGCGTCTGATGGCGATCGTCGACGAACTGCCGCCGAAATGCCGGGAGGTCTTCGTGCTTCGCCGGTTCGACGGGCTGAGTCAGGCCGAGATCGCGGACCGCCTCGAGATCAGCCGGAACATGGTCGAAAAGCACCTGCGCAAGGCCTTGGCGCATTGCGCGTTTCGTCTGGCCGAAGAAGATTGACCGATCGCCCTCCTCAAATACGCCCTGAGTTCGTCTTATTCATAGGCAGCCTGTAACAGGATGCGAGGACCCCCCGTGCCGCAAGACCCCAAAGCCGACGAAACCGACGAAACCAACGTGACCGTTACGACCGCCCAGATGAAACAGGCGGCGGCATGGTATGCGCGGCTGGACGGTGGCGTTCCCGGCGATCGGGAGCGCGCCGCCTTCGAAGGCTGGCTCGCCGCCGATCCGGCGCACCGGGCGGCCTGGGTTCGGATCGGGGACGCCTGGGATGCGTTCGATGCAATTCCCGAAGATGCCCGCCCCCTTGCAGAACCACCTTTGCGCCGGCCGCGTGGCGCCGGCAAGTCGATGTTCGTGGCGGTGGCAGCGGCCGCCGCCGTGGCAATTCTCGTCGCAATCGGGACAGGGGTGCCGGAACGGCTTCGCATCGAGGTGATGGCCGATATGACGACGGACGTCGGCGAAACGAAGACCGTCGAGCTGGCGGACGGATCGCGTATCGAGCTGAATACGGCCAGCGCCGTCGCCGTCGATTTCGTGCCCGGCGGTCCGCGTCGCGTCCGTTTGCTCGATGGCGAGGCGCTGTTCGATGTCGCCCATGATCCGGATCGACCGTTCATCGTCTTGGCTGCCGGCATAGAGAGCCGCGTGCTGGGGACCGTTTTCGACGTTCGAACGAACGGGGAGGAAGCCGCCGTCACCTTGGTGACGGGGCGGTTGGCCGTATCGGCCGGCGGCGGGGATACGATTCTCGCGCCCGGGCAACGCGTTGCCTATGCCGCCGGGCGCCTCGGCCCGGTGGCGGACGCAGACCCGGCGGCCATTGCCGCCTGGCGGCGCGGCAAGTTGGTGTTCCAGGACCGGCCCCTGGGCGAGGTGGTGGATGAATTGAACCGGTACCATCCGGGCGTGCTGCGCGTCGTCGGCGCGGATCTGGCGGCGCGGCGGGTCAACGGGGTGTTCGACCTGGGCGACCCGGTGGCCGTGGTCGGCGCATTGGAAGCGGCGCTCGACATCACGTCGTTGCGTCTGACGAATTTCCTGATCGTGCTTCACGAATAACCAAGGCCGGTTCGCCGAAAAGAAATCGCATTCCCGACCTCCTGAATTCCGATCCCAACACGTCACAATAATAATAGTAATTATTAGTCGCGTTTAAATGAACGTGCTTGGGGATAGAAGGGTCGACGATATGACGATGGGCACATCACGGTTTGAAACGATCGTGGCGGAAAACTTCAGGGGCTACCGACGCCTGTTGGCGGGTACGGTATTGGCCGGCGCGATGCTGGCGTTTCAGGGCGTGGTATGGGCAGATGCGTCGGCGGCGCCCGCCGATCAAGAGAGCCGATCCGATGCGGACCTCGCCCAGGCGGATGACGTTCGCACCTACGACATTCCGACGGGCCCCCTGGCCGCGGCGTTGAACCGGTTCGCCGACGTGAGCGGCCGGCAACTCGTTTACGACACCGACCTGGCGAAGGGCCGGTCGACCCAGGGCCTCAAGGGAACGTTCACGACCGACGAAGCGCTGCGCCGGCTTCTTTCCGGGGTTCCGGTCACATGGTCGTTCCCGGACGGCAAGAGCATCGTGCTCCGCCCGGCGGAACAGGGCGGTACGCTGCGCCTGGATACGGTGTCGGTTCAGGGCACGGCCCAATCCCGATACGACAGCCGCCTGCCGCAAACCGGGACCCGGTTCGACAAGGAGCTGATCGAGATCCCCAAGACCGTGGACATCATCCCGGAACAGTTGTTGCTGGATCAGCACGCGCGGGAATTGGAAGACGTCTATAAGCTGTCGCCGAACACCGTGAACTCGGACGGGTTCGGTGGCACGCGCGAGGACTACATCATTCGCGGCTTCCGGCGGGCCGACGATATCTATATCGACGGCGTGCGTTTGAAGACCAGCGGTCGGATCGATCCGTCCACGGTCGACAGCATCCAGATCGCCAAGGGCCCCATGGCGGATATCGGCCAGATGACGCCCGGCGGTCTCGTCAACATCATTTCCAAGAAACCTCAGTTCGAAGCCGAACGCCACGTCGAGATGAATTTCGACGAAGACGGCGAGCGTAACCTGACCTTCGATGCGACGGGACCGATGGGCGACAGCGACAATTTCGCCTACCGCATCATTTCGTCCGGCGATCATGGCGATACCTTCCGCGACAATTCCTAGGTCGAACGGCAATTCCTGTCGACATCCTTCTCTTGGGTTGGCGACAGCGGCGCGCGTGCGCGCGTGAAGCACGAGGTGACCAACGACGACCGCACCTTGGACCGGGGGATCCCGACGGTCGCCGGCAACGGATCGTCCCGCCTGATCGCGGATGTGCCGATCAACACGGCATATCACCCCGATTTCGTCGATCGGCAGACGACCTACAACATTTTCGAATTCGACGGTGCCGTACCTCTGGGGGATGGGACTTGGTCGCTGGAGAACAAGATGCTCTTTTATACGGAGAAAGAGCAGGACGTGTACGTCGAGGTGCGCAGTATCGCCAACGACGGCACATTGACCCGCCGGGTCAGCGGCAACGACGACCGCCGGCTGGATACCCTGTTCGGCCGTCTCCAGGCCCGAGGGTCGTTCGAGAACCTCGCCCTGCCGGTGCAGGTGGTCGGCGGCCTGGAATTCCATAATCAGGACCACAGCTGGACCAACTTCAACGGCAGCAATCAGACCGGCGGGACGGTGACCAATCCGACGCCCGAAATCCTGGTCGACGATTCCGGCAGCCCGGCGTCGCTGCAGACCTTCGATCTGACCCAGAAATCCTTTGGGCCATATGCGATGGTGGATATCGACCTGCTTCCGTCGGTGAACCTGACGGCGGGCCTGCGGTACGAATTCTATGAAGGCAACTACCACCGCGACAACAAGGTCACGAACGTCGTCACCACGGCCGATCAGGCCCTGGATTCTCATCTGACCAAAAGTGCGGGGCTGGTGTGGAACCCGAAAAAGGATCTCGCGATCTACGCCTCTTATGACGAGACGTTCACGGCGCAATCCCTGTTCGCGGCGGACAATAACATTCTGCAGCTCGATCCCGAACGCGGCCGCCAGATGGAGGTCGGCGTGAAAATGAACGCCTTGGACGGGCGTCTGCTTCTCAGCGCGGCGATCTTCGACATCCGCAAGGACAACGTCGTCGAAACAGTCAACGGCACGGCCCAATTGGTCGGCGGCATCAATGCCCGGGGGATCGAATTTTCCGGTGTCGGGAACCCGCTTCCCGGTTGGAACATCCGCGGTGGCGCGGGCTTCCTCGAGGCCGAGATCGACAGCCAGACCTCGTCATCGTCGGACGGCAACCGCCCGCGCGGGGTGCCCAAGGTGACGGCGAGCCTGTGGACCAGCTACGAGTTCAAGGACACCGGCTCGAACCTGGACGGTTTCGGCATGGGGTTCGGGACGACCTATATCGGCACGCGGTTCGGTGACGACAACCACACCTTCAAACTGGGCCAGTACCTCCTGTTCGACGCCGGAATCTGGTACTACCTGCCCGTGGGCCAGGACAAACGGATCCGTTTCGATCTGGGCGTCAAGAACATCACCGATGCCACGTATTATACCGCGTCGGGCGGCACCTATCGGATCAACCCCGGCGCACCCCGGTCGGTGTTCGCGGGCATGCGGATGGACTTCTAGGAATGCGGGCGGATTGCGCCCTGCGCCGTCATGGCGGCTAGGATCAATCCCAACCCGGCGGCCGCCATGACACCCGCACAGGTGAAACGCCTGACGGCCGTTCATGGCTGGGCCGGGGTGGTTCTGGGGCTGGTGCTGTATGTCGTCGTCGTGACCGGCACGGTCGTGGTATTCGGACATGACCTCGCGGCTTGGTCCCAGGGCAACACGCGGGGTCACCTGTCCCTGTCCCACGTCGGGCTGATCGACCGCTTCGTCCGCGACATCACGGAGCGCACGCCCAAGGCCAACCTGGGGACCGTCAACGTCTACGGCAGCGAACGGGGCGAGTTGACCGTCGCCACCTTCACCCGCGCGATGCACGCGCCGAGCGGGCGGAAGCAGGCCTTCGGGTCGATCTATCAGATGGACCCGGATACCGGGCGGCTGCGCACGCGCGAAGACGGCTTCATCTATGTCGAACCGAAAAAGCACGAAGCCAGTGCATTGGAGGACTTCCTTGTCGAACTTCACATCCGGCTTTTCGTGCCCGACCCCTGGGGCTCGATCCTGACGGGGGTCATGGGGCTTCTGGTGATGGTGACGGGGATCACCGGGTTCCTCATGCACCGTCATCTGATCCGCGATCTGTTCGTCGCCGCGCGTCCCGGCGAACGTCTGGTGACGGCCCGCGACCGCCATATTCTAGCCGCCACTTGGTCGTTGGTTTTCGCCTTCCTGCTGGGGTTCACGGGCTCGTTCTTCAGTTTCGCCGGCACCCTGACCTTTCCGCTCGTGACGCAGACGGCGTTCGGCGGGGACCGTGCCGAGATGCAGCGGACGCTGTTCACGCCGAAGGTCACGCCGGACCCGCGGCCGGCGGATGTCGTCGACCTGGATACGGTTATCGCCCGGTCGACGGAAATGGCGGGCTCGCCCCTGCGCTTCATGCGAATTCGCAACTGGGGCCGGGCCGATGCGACGATCGATATATTTCATTGGCCGCCGCGCGACCGTCTTGCGCGGATCCACCACGTCTTCAGCGGCGCGGACGGCCGGTTTCTTCTAAGCCGGCCCCGGATCGGGCATCAGCCGTCCTTGGGCAGCGACCTGTACGACCTGATCCAGCCACTTCATTTCGGCGATTTCGCCGGGGTGTTGTCGAAATCCGTTTGGGTCGGGCTCGGCGCCGCCATGGCCTATGTGATCATCTCGGGGTTGCAGCTTTGGGTGCGCCGTCGCGACGCGGATCCCCTATGGCGCGGTTTCGGCCGGGCCGTGACGATCACGGGCTATGGCCTGCCGCTGGCGGTTCTGGCGTCGGCCTATGCCTTCTTTCTGGCCGAGGCCCTGGACGATCCGTTCGAATGGACGTCCAAGGGTTTTTTCATCGGTTGCGCGGGCGCGATCCTATTTGGCGCCGTCACGGATCAACGCCGCCTCGCGTCCCGATATCGCACGGTCTTGGCGCTGGCTTGCATGGGGCTGCCGGTGCTGCGTCTGGTCCTTGGCGGGACGGGATGGGCGGCGGCGATCACGGCGGGGGACGGGACGATCATCGGCTTCGATTTGGCCCTTATCGTGTTAGGCGCAGGGGTGTGGTTCCGGCGGCATGGGCCGGGCGTCCGCAAGGTGGCAGAGATGAAGACCTCCGAGGCCGGCTAGCGCGCCTTCGGGCGGTCGGCCGTTGGCTATTGCGCCGCTTGGGCCGGCTGCTTTCTTTCCGCCGCACCGCGCCGCGGTTTGGGTGATCGGGCCGGGGCGGGCAGGGCCTTGTGGCTCCGTTCCTGTTCCAGTTCGGCTTCCAACTCGGCAATCCGGGCTTCCAGATCGGCGATTTTTCGGGGCATGCGAACCAGGGCGCCCAAGGTCGTCGCCGTCGTCGTAATGCCGCGCCGGGCGGCCCCGGCGGACTCCATAAACCGGTTGTGCAAACGGGCCGCGCGGTCTGGTGTCATCGCGGCCAAAACCCAGCCCAGGACAGTGGCGGCGGCAATCCAGACAGTGAAACCGGCGCCGTTGCCCAAGGCGAGCAGCAGGACCCCCGGTAGGAACAGGGTCCCGAGCGCCGCCCATTTTTGCCAGGGTTCGCGGTTGATCGGCTCCTGGCCGAAGACGCGCCGCCGTTTGGCGTCCGTCGCGGTCAGATACCCGATCGCCGATGTGGAAACGGCGATCGCGGCCAGGGTCGACAGGACGGTCATTCGGCGGGCTCCATAGTGCTGTGGCCGATGCCGCCCGTGTTGCCGGCGGCGCCGGCGCGGTCGTTTGTCGCGGCGTCGGTTCGGCTTGCCCAGAACCAAAGCCCGACGCCGATGAGGGCGAAGACCATGTCGAGCGCCGGAACGGCGCCCAGGTTCAGGTCCGCCGCATCGACCCAGCCGGTCCCCCCGAAGCCGAGGCGCAGGATCGGCAGGGCCAGGCAACCGACGGAGAGCAGCCGCAGCAGGCGGGGGATCAGACGGTCGGCATCGCTAAGGGCGCCGAACAGGATGATCGCGGCGGCGCCTGCAAAGAAGCCGATCGGGGTCCAGAAGAACGGATCGCCGAAGGCGAGGGCCGGGAAGTAGGCCCAGGCCGAGGCCAGCATGGCCAGCGGCAGACCAAATCCGGTGATCGTCACGGCCCGGCCGAAATGTTGCCACAGGACCTCGTCCTCGCGGCGGCGGACCCAAAGGCGCAGGCCGGAAATGATGACGTAGGCCATGGCCGTTCCCAGGCCGACCCAGACGGATTTGGAAAACACGCCGGCGAAATCGCCGAAGTGCAGCGGGTGGATCAAGCCATAGAGATCCGCGCCGAGCGACGGTTCGCTTCCGACGATGGGTTTTTCCCCGAGGAACTTTCCGTCGGAGGTCCGAAAGATCGTCTGTCCGAATGCCAGGCCGCCGTCATTGGGGGTGTGGAATATCCGCATGCGGCCGTCGGCGCGGCCCCAATTGAGGATTTGAACGAAGCGCACGGATCCGCCCATCCGTTCCACGGATTGCGCGACCATGCGGTCCAGATCGGCGACCGGGGCCGGGGTCGTGTCGATCTTGGTCGGCGGCATGAACATGGTGTTGATCATCGCCTGGCGGTCGCCGCCGAAAGCGGCCTTGGACACCAGCGGGAAGGTCACGGTGCCGGCAAAACTGTAGAACGACCCGGTGAAGCCCAACAGGAAGGCGAAAATCAGCGACCAGCTGGCGGCCAGGATATGGCGGTCGCGGGTCGTGACCAGGCGCTCGCCCCGCCGGGCCGCGACGAACAGATCGCGGAACAGATGCCGGTGCATGAGAAACCCGGTGATCGCCGTCGCCATGACCAGCAAGCCCATGATGCCCGTCAGGATCGAGCCCCAGGGGTTGGGCACGTAAAGGGCGACGTGGAGTTCGACCAGGAAATCCTCGAGTGCGCTGGTGTGATGGGATTCCTCGTCGTCGAAGGCGAATCCGTCGAAGCGCCGGATTGTCTCTCCGGTCGCCGGGTCCAGATTGTACAGAGATCCGTAGGCTTTCGGGCGCTGGTCCTCGGGGTGCATGACCTGGGTATGGGGAAACACGGCCAATTCGCCCCGCGAATTGGTGAACATGGTGATGCGATCGAGATATCCCTTGGAGGTATGTTCGGCGATGGCCCGGACGTTGCCGTCCAGATTGCTCATGTCCGACAATTCCTGGTGAACGCGCGTGCCGCCCGACGACCATTCGCTGATTTCATGGCCGAACACGACGATCGTGCCGGAAACGATCACGACGTAGAGCACAAGGCCGAGGATCGTCCCCGCCCAGCCGTGAACGGCGGTCATGCGCTTGACCTGCGTCTGGGTCAGCTTTTCGACCGGGTTGAGTTCGATTCTGTCCGCCATGGCTCCTGGCCTCCTTATCCGATCGTTATCCGCCCGCCAGGGAGATCAGAATCAAGGCGCCGGTAACGACGCCGATCCCGGTGATGGCGGTGGCGGCGCGGGCGATATTCTCGGCCGCCACGGCATAGACGAAGAAAACGGCCCAGACCAAGGGCGCCAGGATCACCGGAAGCGCCACATGGTTGACGCCGGCCGCCCCCGACGGCATCCAGAACGGCATGGCCATGGTGAACAACAGGGCGACGATGATCGTGCCGGGACCGGCCATGATCCATCGGCTCAGAAGTGGGCGTGCCTCGACCGCCGCCGCCGCCCGCCGGTAGGTCTCGGTCAAAAAGTCCGGCCAGTTGTCACGGGAACGGGGCGCTTCGGGCTCTGGCGCCTCTGAAGAGGACGGCCCGGCGGAAATCTCGGATGTCTCGCTCATATGTATAAGACGAACGAGCGGCCTGGAATCCGCGCGTTTTATTACAAAAAACGCGATTTTTTCCAGGGCCGCTCGACCGTCCCGTTTCGTGGTTTTACCAGCGATAGGACAGGGAGCCGATAAAGGTCCGTGCATCGCCGTAGAAACAGCCGTAGGTGCAGGCCGCGATATAGGTCTTGTCGAACAGGTTATAGGCGTTGAGCGCCAGTTTCAGGCCGCCCGTTCGGTATGAGATCATGGCGTCGGCCACCCAATAGCTGGGCGCGGTGGCGTTGCTCCGGAGATTCGTCGTATTCCCGACATAGCGCACACCGCCGCCTAGGACCAATCCCTCCAGATCCCCTTCCTTGGGCGCGTATTCCCCCCATAGCGAGGCCATTTGATGGGGCGTGTTTTCCGGCCGGTTGCCGAGATCGGCGGCACTGGTCTCGGTCACCTCGGCCTGGGTATAGGCATACCCCGCGATCAGATTGACCGAAGGGATGGGATTGACCTTGGCTTCCAGGTCGATACCGCGCGAGCGGACTTCGCCAGTCTGAACCTGATAGCCGGAATTGTCGGGGTCCGACTTGGTCACGTTCTGACGCGTCACCTGATACGCCGCCAGGGTGAACGTCGCGTTGAGGCCCGGAGGCTGGTACTTGAGGCCGACTTCGTATTGCGCCCCTGTCGTCGGTTTGAAAGGCACGCCGCTGAAATCGCTGCCGGTCTGCGGCTGGAATGATTCCGCGTAGCTGGCATAGGGCGCCAGGCCGTTGTCGAACAGGTAGACCAGCCCGGCCCGCCCGGTGAAGGCGGAGGAATTGTTCTTGGTCTCTGTCCGGGCCTTGTAATCGTCGGTCTCGTTGGTCGCCTTGTCCTGGCGGCCGCCGATCAGCAGGCGCCAATGATCGCCGAACTTTATCTGGTCCTGCAGGTAGAAGCCGACCTGCTCGAGCAACTGGTAGGAATCGGTCTGGGCCGAGGTGTTCATGGTCACTGCGCCGCCGTAGGATGGGTTATACAGGTTCAGATTCCCGACCGTGCCGTTGAATTGCAGCCGGCGGAAGGTGCCGCGCATGTAATCGATACCCCCCACCAGTTTGTGGGTCAGTGGACCGGTTTCCAGGTCGGCATGCACTTGGTTGTCCAAGGTCAGGGTCGTCGAATGATCGGTCCGGGCATAGGCGCCACGGCTGACCGTCTGATTATCTGCCTGGTAGGAGCCGAAATAGATATCGGCGTATTCGTTGTCGAAATCGCCGTAGCGCAGGTTCTGCTTGAAGCCAACCCAATCGTTGATCTGGTGCTCCAGGCTGTAGCCGGCGGTGAAGGTTTCGCGGTCGAATTTGTTGAAGCCGGGTTCGCCGATGAAACGGTTTCGGGCGATTTCGCCCTGATCGTTGTTGATGACGGTGCCTTCGGCGGGATAGCCGTAGTTATAGGCCGTCTCGACATTCTGATAGGTCGCCCGGACCGTCAGCGAGGTGTCGTCGTTCGGCCGCCATGTCACGGCGGGGGAAACGACCCTTTTGTCGTCGGGAATGTAGTCGACCATGGTGTCGCTGTCGCGGACCAGGGCCAGCATGCGATAGCTCCAGGTGCCGTCCGCATCGATCGATCCGCCCATGTCGGCCGTCGCCTGTTTGCGCGAGAACGACCCGCCGTCGACTTTGATGTCACGCAAGGTCTCGCGGGTCGGCTGTTTGCTGACCATGCTGACAACGCCGCCGGGCGAAGCCTGGCCATAGAGGACGGAGGCCGGGCCACGCAGCACCTCGACCCGTTCCAGAAGGAACGGCTCGGCGGCGGAATCGTAGACGTTGGTCATCCCGCGCAGTCCATCCAGGTACATGGATTCCGTATTGCCCTGAAATCCCCGCATGTAGAAGCCGTCGTCGGTGCGGTTGAAACCCTGCGCCTTCAGAATGCCGGGCGTATAGCGAAGCGCCTCGCCCAAGGTTTGGGTGTTCTGGTTTTCCATCTGGGTCGCGCCGATCACGGATATGGATTGCGGCGTCTCGACGATCGGCGTGTCCGTCTTGGTCGCCGTGGCGCTTCGGGTCGCGACGTAACCGTTGACCGGACCCCAGGCGTTTTCGCCCCGTCCCTCGACGGAAACGGTGCCCAGGGTCAGGCGGTCGCCGCGAACTTCCGGTTTGGACAGGGCGACGGTCTTGGCGTCGGAAAAGGTCCAGGTGATGCCGGTGCCCTTGAGCAACAGGTTGAGCGCCGCCGCGGGCGGCATATCGCCCTGGACAGCAGGGGCGGAGACACCCTGGGTCAGGGCGGCGTCGACCGTGACCTGCACGCCGGCTTGCCGCCCGAAGGCGTTTAACGCCGTCGGCAGGGGTTGCGCCGGGATGTCGAAGCTGACCGCTTCGCCGGATGCCTGGGCCAATGCCTGGGCGAGGTCCTCGGGCGTGTCCCGGGGCTCATCCTTGGCGGCGGCGAGTTCCGTGCCGTCCACCGGTGTGGCATGAGGCGGCAGCGTTCCGGCAGCCTGAGCGGTCGTGACCGAGGTCACCGCCGTCAATGCCGACGTCGCGATCAGGGCCGCCATCAAGGGCGTCCAGGGCAGGCGGACCCGTTCGGCGGTCCGGTCGGAAATGGTCATTCTTCAGTCCCCTTTTTTCGCGGCGGAAGCAGGGCTGCCGCCGTCATTTATTTCAAATGCGACTAAGATGCATTCGTTTCTCGAAACAATGACGAGGAGCGGGGATTTTTCTTTCACGTCTTGCCGGGCCGGGCCGGTGTTACGAGCATTCGGCGGCTTTTGCCCGGGTCGGGTGCCGTCGTCACGGGCCGGTCAGCACGTGCACGAAGGGCGATACCCGCGTCACCGACCCACCTGCCGGTTTCACGAGGGCGCGGAGGGCCCGGGCGGGATCGGCGAGGTCGTAGAGGCCGTTGACCCGGGCCTGCGCCAGGGCGGCGTCGGCGACCAGGACCCAGCCGGGCTGGTAGCGGTCGATGATCGCGGCGACCTCCGCGACCGAGGCGTCGGCCACGAACAACATTCCGCTGCGCCATAGGGCGATGTCCTTCGGCGCGCGGTCGTCGGCGCGCGCGTCGCCACCGGCACGGGCGACGCGGATGCCCTGGCCGGGCATCAGATCGGCCCGCTGTGTATCGGTCCCGTCGCCATAGGTGACGCGGACGCGGCCTTCGGCGACCTGCACCGCGACGAAATCGTCGAGCGTCCGCACATTGAAGGCGGTGCCCAGAACCCGTGCTTCGACGCCGCCGTTTTCAACGGTGAAGGGGCGGGCGGCGTCAGGCGTGACCTTGAAGAAGGCTTCGCCGCGCAACAAGGTGATCCGGCGAACCTCGGCCGTCATCGTGACGGCGATGGCGGTTTCCGGCGCCAGGTCGACCCGCGTGCCATCGTCGAGGGTGATTTGCCGTGCTTCCGCCGTCTTGGTCCTGAAATCCGCCTGGGCGCGGATCAGGGCGTCCGGGACGACGGCAAATGCAAGACAGGCGGCCAGCGCCAAACCGGCGGCGGCAAGGGCGGGGCGGCGGCCGGAAGATTCGCGGACGCGGTCCGGTGGTTTCGGCGTGTCTTCGAACGGGGTTGCTTCGCCGAGCATCTGCCAGGTCCGGCCGGCCAACTGAAAAGCGCGCTGGTGGGCCGGATCGGCATCGAGCCAGGCATCCAGATCGGAACGCAGTCCCGTATCCTCGGGCCGTTCGTTGACGCGCAACAGCCAATCCATGGCGGCGTCCAAATGCGGGTCCAAATGCGGGTCCAACGGGGTGTCGTCTGCTGGCCTGGATGGGGGGGTCATAGAAATGCCTTCAATTGGGGCGATCCGGGTGGGCTCGAAAGGGCGCCTTGCAGTCTCTCTAAGGAAAGGACGAACGGCGCGGCAAACTCTTTCACACCAATCGCGAAATGTCGGTGGCCGATAGCGGGGTCAGGTGTCGGGCCCGCCGCCGTCCTGCGCCAGATGCCGGGCAACAGCGATCAATGCTTTCTTGACCAGGCGATGGGCCGTCGGTTCGGAAACGCCCAGATGGTCTGCGATTTCACGCATGGTGTGGCCGCCGAAACGATGCATCTCCATGGCGCGGCGGGCGCGCGGCTCCAACCCTGCGAGCGCCCCGGCGATGCGGTCCAGGTCCTGGGCGTGGCCGGCTTCGTCTTCCGGCGTACGGGGGGTCGCCGGCAGCATCCACCAAAGCGGCTCCGGTTCGGCCTGGCGACGGGTTTCCATCGACCGGCGGCGGGTCAGGTCCAGCGCGAGGTTTCTGACGATCCGGTAGAGATAGGCGACCGGTTGATCCATCGCCGGGGCCGGGGCGCCGTCGGCGGGCACGAACCGGATATAGGCTTCCTGCACGACGTCTTCGGCCCGCATGCGGTCGCCGACGATCGGTGTCGCGTAGTCGACCAGCGCCGCACGATGCGCCAGGTAGATATCCAACATGCCGAGGCTGTTGCCCATGGGTGTTCTCTGTCGTTGCCGCGCGCTCACGGCATCGCCGCCGCGTGCGCTTATTCGTTCTTCGGCAAATTAATGTAAATGATAATCATTATCAACAATGGGGTGGGAGCCTGCCCCTTGTCCGCTCCGGAGGTCAGGCGTTGTTGAGGAATTCCTCGTTCTCGGCGAAAAGGTCCCGCAAGAAATCGAGCACCAATCGGACGCGCGGGATATGGGCCAAGTCGTCATGGACGCTGAGCCAGAAATCGCGTTTGACGACGATCCGGTCGGGCAGGACCGGGACCAGTCGCGGATCGTCCCGGGCAACGAAGGTCGGCTGCATGGAAATGCCCATGCCGCCGATGGTCGCATTGTACTGCGCGACCAGGCTGGTCGACCGGAACACGGTTTCCTGCCCGCGCAGCACGTCGGACAGCCAGCGCACCGCCGGGATCACGACCAGTTCGTCGATATAATCGACGAACAGATGATCCTTCAGGTCCTCGACCGTCTCCGGCATGCCGTGGCGTTCGATGTAATCGTGCGAGGCATAGAGAAACAGCGCGAATTCTCCGACTTTCTCCGCCGTGATGCGGTGGCCGCGCGGCTTCGGAAAGCTGATCAGCACGTCGGCTTCCCGTTTCGACAGGTTGACCCAATGGGCGGCGGTGACCAATTCAACCCGCACGGAGGGATGCCGCTGATACAGGTCGGCCAGCCGGGGGGCCAGGTAGAGGCTGCCGAAGGCTTCCATGGTGGCGACGCGGATGGTGCCGCTGACCTGGGCGGCCTCGCCGCTGAACATCTGGGCGATCTGGCCGATATGGGCCTCGATGCCTTCGGCCTCGCGCAAAAGGACTTCGCCCCGGTCGGTCAGAAGAAAGCCGCTGGGCGTGCGTTCGAACAGTTTGGTGCCCAGCGCCGCCTCCAGCGCCTTGATCCGCCGTCCGACGGTGGAATGGGTAAGGGATAGGGACTTCGCCGCCTGACTGAGCGAGCGGTGGCGAACCAGCGCCAGGAACAGCGCGATATCATCCCAATCGAAGCGTGACAATTCAGGGGCCAGGCTGCGCGGTATCTGTTCTGACGTGCTCAACGGAACGGCCCCTTTCTGTCGGAGCCGCGATGTTACCCCGTTGCGGCGCCGTCCTCCAAGGCCACGGCCTCGATGGCCGCGAAATCCATCGTTCGGCCGGGCCCGTCGTCGATGTCCATGAACTCGGCCGGTGCCTGTTCGCGGCGCCGCACGCTGAGCCCGAAGATGTCGAACCGGTTGTAGTAGCCGACGACGTCGTGGAACTGTTTCGGCACGACGCAGTCCGAAAGGTCGATCCGTTCGATCAGCAACTGGTCTTCGTCCTTCGAGGTTTCGGCGATCGGTGTGCCGTTGGGCCCCAGGATCATGGAAACCCCGGCGGGGGAGTCACGGACGACGCGCAGCGCGTCTTCGCCCAGCGGCGCCAGAACGTCATAGACGTCGTCGTCCAGGCGGGCGGCTGCGACGATGTTGAAGACCTTGGCTTCGAACGAATGGGCACCGGCCCGGATGCGGATTGCCGAGGCCAGATCGTAGCGGTCGTTGGCCGAGGGATCGTGGGTCGGCCAGACCGGCGGATAGCTGGACACGTGCAGTTGCTCGCCCTGTGCCATCAGGCTGTAGCGGGCCAGCGGATTGGTGTTCTCGCCGCAGATCAGCGCGCCGACGCGCCCGACCGGCGTGTCGACCACGCGCAGGCCGGCGCCGTCGCCGTTGGCCCAGATCAGTTTTTCATAAAAGGTCGGGACCAGCTTGCGGTGATGATTGAGGATCGAACCGTCGTCGCCGATCAGAAGATTGGTGTTCCAGATGCAGCCGACGCTGCGGTCGGTCGCTTCGCTGATGCCGATGGAGACCATCACACCGCAGTCGCGGGCGGCCTGGCAGATGCTCAGGATTTCCGGTCCGGGGACGCGAATGGACTGGGCCGCGAACCGTTTGAACAACTCGTGATTGTGGATCGGCGCCGAAATCGCCGGCCAGATCGGGAACCCGGGGATGAAGGATTCCGGAAAGGCGACCAGTTGCACGCCCGCGTCCGCGGCTTTGCGGATGTAGTCGCAGACCTTGTCGGCGGTCGCCCGGGCATCCAGGTAGACCGGCGCGATATGGGCCGCCGCGACCGTGATTTTCTTGTCCATGTTCGGTCTCGTGTTGTGAAGAAAAGGGGTGGGACCGGCCGCCCGAAGCGGGAGAGGTGCAACGCAGCGGACCGGCCGGTCCCGTCGGGTGTGGAGGCTTTACAGTTTCTCTTTGCGGAAGTCGTAGCGCGGCGGAAGTTTCGCGACCAATTCCTCGCGCGGGATGCGCTTCTTGATCACGAACTTGGAATCTTCCACGCGGCTCATGTAGCAATCGATCATGCCGCTGTGGTCTTCGGCGCGCAGGACCTTGGTGCCTTGCGGATGGGCCAGCGAGTTTTCCATCTCCAGGCCTTCCAGCGCCTCGACGACGCCGGGGGTGTCCTTGTTGGATTTCCAGCCGGAGGCTTCAATCGCGGACTTCAGTGCGAAGAAGTTTTCATAGCTCTGCCAGGCATGACTCTTGGCCATGACCTTGCCGGTGCTTTCTTCCTTCGCATAGACCGGATCGACGCCCAGCATTTCGATGAAGGCCTTGTGGTATTCGTCGTTCTTGTATTCCAGCGGACGCGGGAAGTTTTCCAGGAAGTAGACACCTTCCGTGGCCCCGTCGATGTCACGCGGGTCGATGGCTTCGATGGTGCCCGACACGGAATACATCTTCATCTTCTCGTCCAGTTTCATGGACTTGGACTGGGTGTAGAAGGCGACCGAGAGGGCGCCGAAGAAGACGGAGAACAGGACTTCCGTTTCTTCCGGAATGCGGGCGAGGTACGGCACCAGATCCTTGGTGCCCAGGGGCACGGCGATCGGGTCGTTGACCTTGCCGCCGGCGGCTTCGATCAGCTTGCGGTGTTCCTGGTGATGCGAATGGCCCCAGGCGTAATCGGGGAAGATCATCGTCCAGTTCTTGCCCAGGTTTTCCATGGCCCAGGGCACGCCCGCGGCGGCCAGGGCGTAGGTGTCGGTCCCGGTGCGGAAGGAATAGCGCGAGCCCTTGGAGCCCGTGGCTTCCGTCGCTTCACCGGCCGAGAAATAGGGGGTCTTCAGTTCCGTGGCGATCGGGATCGAGGCCAGCATGATGCCGGAATGGACCGAGCCGACGACGAAGGACGCCTTGCGCCGCTGGATCAGGGAGCGCAGCTTGCGCGCCCCGGCAGCGGGGTTCGATTCCGTGTCTTCGATGGCCAGTTCGACCTTGCGCCCGGCGATGCCGCCGCCTTCGTTGATGACCTTGACGGCCGCCTTGGCGCATTTGTCGTGCCAATAGCCCCAGGACGAAAAGCCGCCGGTCAGTTCGCACTGATGGCCGATGACGATGGGGCCGGCGGCGTTGGCGCGGTGGATGATGCCGAAATAGGCGCCGGTGGCGGCGGCACCGCCCGCCAGGGCGGTTTGCAGGAAGGACCGGCGGCTATGTCCGGCGCTTGCCGCCGGGACCGGTTTCGATTTGGCTTCTTTGGTCATGTTGCTGTCTCCAACTGGGTTGCGTTCGGATGGTCGTGAAGCCCCGCCTTCGTCGACGGTTATTTCTTGGTTAGACGGTGACCCCCAGATATCGGTGGAGGGTCTCCGTGTCGTTCTTCAGGTCCTCGGCCGTCGCTTCGTGGACGACCGTGCCTTTTTCCATGATGTAAATGCGCGAACACAGGCGCAGCGCCGTCTTGATGTTCTGTTCGACCAGCAGGATCGACACGCCGGTGTCGTTGACGGCCTTGATCTCGCGGCGGATGTCTTGAACCAGGATCGGCATGATGCCTTCCGTCGGTTCGTCCAGGATGATCAGCTTCGGCTGCATGACCAGGCAGCGGGCGATGGCCAGCATCTGCTGTTCGCCGCCGGACAGCGTGCCGCCCGGCTGGCCCAGCCGTTCCTTGAGGCGCGGGAAGCGGTCGAAGACATAATCCGTGACCTGCGACGGCGGCGCCTTGGTCAGGGCGATTTCCAGGTTTTCCTTCACCGACAGGGTCGGGAAGATGCCGCGCCCCTGCGGCACATAGCCGATGCCCGTTTCCGGGATGCGGTGCGGCGCCAGGTCGGTCAGGCCGCGGCCGTCGAAGACGATTTCGCCGCCGGTCGCGGGGACCAGGCCCATGATGGTTTTCAAGGTCGTCGTCTTGCCGACGCCGTTGCGGCCCAACAGGCTCACGGCCTCGCCGTTGTGAACCTCGAGCGAGGTGCCCTGCAGCACGTGAACCTTGCCGTAATGGGCGTGGACGCCGTTCAGTTCAAGCATCGTCGTCTCCCAGGTAGGCGCTGCGGACTTCGGCGTTCCGGGAAATCTCTTCCGGCGTGCCACGGGCCAGAACGGTGCCCAGGGCCATCACGATGATGTCGTCGGAAATGTCGAAGACGACTTCGATGTCGTGTTCGATGATGACGATGTCGATGCGCTGGGCCAGTTCCTTGATCTTGGCGACCGTGCGTTCCGTTTCCGCCGGACCCATGCCGCAGATCGGCTCGTCCAGCAGC
>NZRL01000202.1 GCA_002696205.1 Rhodospirillaceae bacterium
GTCGGCAAGGGACTTCCGGCCTTGGCCTTGAAGCGCAGCGAACAATTTGCCGCCGCTTTTGCGACACTCACGGATACCAGATCACCACTGAGTATCAAGAGGTTGAAACCGGAAAGGGAGCGGACGCGCTTGACCGCAGGCCCGAACTAGCAAAAGCCCTAGCGGATGCGCGAAAATTAAAAGCCCCGTTGTTGATAGCAAAGCTCGACCGCCTATCTCGGGACGTAGCCTTTGTAAGTGGCCTAATGGCGCAAAAGGTTCGCTTTATCGCCTGTGACCTAGGCCCTGATGTCGACAGTTTCGCCTTGCACATATTTAGCGCCTTTAGCGAAAGGGAACGTACCCTAATTTCAGAACGGACCAAGGCAGCATTAGCGGCAAGAAAAGCTAGAGGCCTCAATTTGGGCAATCTTGGCTCCCTTACTCTCGCACAAAAATCAGGGAGAGAGACTCAATCACGCAATGCCAAACTTTTTGCCATAAACGTGATGCCAATCATTTGCGAAATTAAGCGATCTGGAGCGAGTACGCTTTCAGAAATAGCAACTGCCCTCAATCATCGTGGCATTCTCACTTCACGAGGGAAAACATGGTACCCAGCAACCGTTCATCGGATGCTGATGAAACATGGTTGACGATTTAAAAGAGGAATTTTAACGACTTTTCAGCGCCATAAGATTTTGAGTACCATGCCCTAAATGGGGTGAAGTGGGGAGGTGCTCATGTCCAAAGTTTTTTTTGTTGCATACCCATCGTCTCCTCCTGATTTAGAGCAGGCAATAGAGGCTGCTGCCGAGTTAAAGTCTAACCGGCTAACAATGCGCACTTGGCGTCAGACATTTGGCGCAGGAAATTTTATCGACCAGAACATTCTCCCCGAAATACTCAAGTCAGATGGGCTGATAGCCGATATTTCGGTCCCGAATAATAACGTGTTCTTTGAGGCGGGATATGCAATCGGAGTTAAGAAACCCGTCATCCCGATCTGCAATACCTCGCTAAATCAATCTGGCAAATACCTCCAAGAAATCGGTGTTTTCGACAACATCGGATATGAAACCTACCAAAACGGTGAAGAATTAAGATCCATTTTGGACAAGATCAGTATACCTGCCCCGTTATTTACGGATGAACGGCCTACTAATTCCAGCCAACCAATCTACGTTTTGGATGCGCTAAAGCGATCTGAGTTTGCAGCGAAAGTCATATCAGCAGTCAAAGACTCAGTGAGATTTTTTAGAAGCTTTGACCCAAACGAAGAATATCGACTGTCGATGCGGACAGCCTGGAACCACGTTTCACAAAGTACCGGCGTATTGGTTACCTTACTCTCTGAGGCAAAAGAAGATTATGAGTTTCATAATCTCCGCGCCTCTCTGATTGCTGGATTGGCCGTTGGCATGAACCGCCACTGCCTCATATTGGCTGATGGCGTCCAAAATACGCCCCTCGATTTTCGCGACAACTGCCAAACGGTAAAACACCCAAACGACATCGCAAGCTTTATCAATGAATTTGGCGCTCACGCTTTATCAGAACTAAGCAAACAAAGCAGCAAACCGCCTAAACCTCCAGCTAACTTGATTGAACAGGTTTCAATTGGGTCCGCAGCGGCAGAAAACGAATTTCGTGACCTTGAAGATTACTATGTCGATACAGCGGAATATAAAGCCGCTTTAGAAGGACGCGGGCGCCTTGTGATCGGCCGGAAAGGCTCTGGGAAGACTGCGATCTTTTGGCGTGTCAGAGATACAATTCGGTCGCCCAATAACAAAACTCTCGTGGTTGACCTAAAGCCGGATGGATACCAGCTTCGAAAATTTAAAGAAATGCTCGTAAAGCAGCTATCCGAAGGAACAAAAGAACATACACTGACAGCGTTTTGGGAATACTTGATTTATGGAGAATTAATATATCAAATTTTTGAAGACGATTACAAACGAAGCTATGGCCGCGATCAATCTGTAACAGAACGCCTCGACCAATTGCGCGAACATTATGAGTCTATTTTAGAAGGGCGCGAAGGTGACTTTTCAGAGAGGATGATGAACCTCCTTGAGGATGTAACCCGACGTTTCAAAGCAATTTACGGTGCAGAAGCGCAAGATCAGTTTCTTACCACCGAGCAAGTCACAGATTTAATATACAAAACAAATGTCTCTGATATTCAAACGCTTACTCTTGATTACCTGAGCCACAAAGAACGCACCTTGGTGTTGATCGACAACATCGACAAAGGCTGGGGCGCTTACGGCGTTGACACCGACGACGTGATGGTCGTCAGAACGCTTTTAGAAGCACTGCGAAAGATTTCACGGCAAGCCTCGCGGCGAGAGGTTGAATTCGATTGGTTGGTATTTCTTCGAAATGACGTTTTCGAACTACTTGTTGATGACCAAAGCGACCGTGGGAAAGAAGATAAGATCGTTGTCGATTGGGACAGCCCTGCGGCACTTCGGGAGGTAATTGAAAGACGTATTTCGGTATCCACAAGAGGCCCGAACAATCGGGGAGCCACTTGGGCAGATTTGGCCACCCAATCGATTGACAATGAAGACAGCTTAGACTGGCTCTTAAAAAGGTCGTTGATGCGACCAAGGTACATCATTCAATTGGTCAATGAATGCATTGGTCACGCTCTAACAAGCGGTCACCCAAAAATCACAGAGAGCGATTTAAAACACGGATACCGATTGTACAGCCTCGACATTGTTGGAAACACAAACTTTGAATTGCGGGACGTTTACCCTGCGGCCTACGACGCGATTTATTGCCTGATTGGCAGCCCTCGGAAGACGACCATCGGAAATATCCGGAAACTCTTGACCGATTTTGGTTATGACGACGGAGATATACCAGAAATCATCAGGTTGTTTTTTTGGTACGGAGTCCTAGGCGCCCAATCGAAGAACGGCGAAGAGAAATACATTTATGACTATCGGTACGACGAAAAGATATTCAGCAGAGTACGCCAGATAACCGAAGGTGAGGAGGAAGAGGTATTCATCAACCTCGCATTCTCAGCTGGCCTTGATTGCGTACAATAAATTGACTTACGGGTAGCAAAATTAGCCGCACACGTTCGCCAGTTGTTGATTTAGCCCTCACCCACCAGCGAAGGTTATGATGTGTACAAATGGCTTAAATTGAGCCCTGCGTACTTTATTTTCCGCATATCCTTTTCGAGCGTTTTGGTTGCGAAGCCGTTCCCGTAGTTCTGACCTACGTTTCGGCCATCATCCCGCCCGTTAATCGCCTCGGCGCGCTCCTCAGGTATTTCAGCCTCCCTTTGGGCATCTTTGAACGTATGCCGGAAGCTATGAAAGCTGGTGCGCTCTTTATCCGCCCCTGCCTTTTCCATGAACCGCTTGAACCATTTGGAGAACGGTGAAGAACGATACCCGTCTTTCCCTTTCGGCAAATCGGGGAACAACATTTCCTCACCAGCTTTTTGCTTCTCAGCGACATAGGCCAAGAACCCGACCTTCTTTAATTCGGGGTGCACAGGGATGATGCGTTCACCGGCGGCGGTTTTAACGGACTTGTCTGAACCTGCCTCCTCTTCGACACGGATGACATCGACGCCATCGACCTTCTGAATATCGGCTGTCCTGAGTTGGCAGCATTCGTTCAACCGCATCCCTGAATAGAGCGCCAACAGAGGAACCCAAAACCGGCCTCGGCGCAGCTTGTTAGACCCCTTTTTGGCGTACCCTGCTTCATCATCTTGGCATCCGGTATATAGCGGCGCATTAAACATCGCTTTCAACTGCCCCAATGCAAATGGTGCGCGGCGGTCTTTCTTCCGAGTTTTATGCTTGGGCGCTGGAAGATTTGCCGCAGGGTTCGCGGTGATGTAGCCCTCCCGAGCGGCATATCCGAATATCGCGCTCAAATGCCCCAGGTATAACTTGATGGTCGTCGGAGACAGACGCTCCAGGCCCTCGTCTTTCGCATGTCTGGATGCTTGTTCAATCGTCATATTTGGAAACCGTTTAGTGGCGTTCGGGGGAAGGTCACAAAGGACATCACGGACCCTCCGGCAATCTTCCCGACTGATTTCGCTTATCGGTTTTTCCCTGCCTAACAACTCACCCAAAGCCCGACTGATAATCCGATAGGTCATTCGGGTTTTGTCAGTTACATGCCGCCTCGACGGCTCGTTCTCATATTCATCGATTAATTCCCCTAACGTCTTCGACTTGAACTCCGGCGCTTCCGGTCGGGAACTCTCAGGCGAAACGCCATTGAACAGCGAGTCAAAGGCCCGATTATCAAAATCGCCCTTAAGCCTCCTGATCGAGCGTTTATCCCGTTCGATCATTGCCCGCTGAACCAACTCGAACAGCAGCCGATACTGGTTGGAGCCGCTCTCAATCGCGAGGCTATGCTCGGCCTTTATTGCGTCGATTTCGGAATTCACATGCCGCTGCGTCTCAGCATCACCCGCGTCTTTGGAGAGAGCGGCATCGTGACGCAAGGCATTCAGTGCGACTTCCAACTCATCATCTTCGAAACGAAGCGCCCTCTGGCGGGCGGCGGCATTGCGCTCCTGATCGTGAAACCAGATTAGGACAATCCTTTGCAGGTCCTCATCCGACACGCTTTCCGCTCTCTGCGATGTTTTAGCGAGAGCCCGCCTACAATCGGAAAATTCCTGTTCCAGCTTCACCGCTTCAATACGAACCCGCTGTAAAGCCACACGAGGCTCTTTCGTCCGAAGCGATTTCACCACCTCGACCTTGCCGAATTCATCCCGAATTTCGAGCGGCACCTTTGCGCGAAGGTAGAAACCTGTCTTACGCTGCTGAAGCCATGGATGTGCAGGCATGTCCGACATTCCCCGAGTGTACCAGTTTCAGGTACGGCAGGGAAATCTAGACCACTGAAATCAATGATTTTTCTTTGCTAACAATCCCCTAGAGAGGGGATGGCGGACAGGGAGGGATTCGAACCCTCGAGACCCTTATGGGGGTCTAACTCCTTAGCAGGGAGCCCGCTTCAGCCACTCGCGCACCTGTCCCCGAGGCCGAAAAGCCAAGGGGAATAAGCACTTTCGGCGTTCCGCCGTCAACCAGAGAATTGCGTATCGGCCCGGACGGGGCGTCGCACGGGCGAAACGCCCGGAAACCGGGCCCGTGCCATCGATCCGCTTGAAGGCAGGGCCCCGCCGAGATATGCTGCACCGCAACAACACATCCGCAACGATGGGGCTGTGTGACTGGAAAGATTCCTTGCCGGGAACGGACACGCCCCCCCATGTCTGACAGCAAGATCAATATCGCGGTGATCGACGAAGACCCGGTCCGGGCCGCCATCCTCATGGATGGCTTGGCCGAGGCGGGGCACGTCAACGTCGTCCATATCGACAACGTCGATAACCTGCTCAAGAAGATCTTCGCCATCGACCCGGACGTCATCCTGATCGACCTGGAAAACCCATCGCGCGACACGCTGGAGCAGATGTTCCAGGTCTCGCGCGAAGTTCGCCGGCCGACCGCCGTGTTCGTCGACGAGACCGACCGCGCCATGACCGACGCGGCGATCGACGCCGGGGTCAGCGCCTATATCGTCGACGGACTAAAGAAGGAACGGGTCAACCAGATCGTCGACCTGACGATTTCCCGCTTCAACGCCTTCAATCGCCTGCAGAACGAATTGACCGAGGCGAAGACGGCGCTGTCGGAACGCAAGATCATCGAACGCGCCAAGGGGATCCTGATGCGGACCCGCGGCATGAGCGAGGAAGAGGCCTACGCCGCCCTGCGCAAGACCGCCATGAACGAAAAGAAACGAATCGTCGACATCGCCAACAGCCTGGTGACCGCCGACCGCATCGCGTCGTGACCATTGGGGGATGGAGGGAAACATGCCGGATAGCCTGGGCGTCGAGGAAACGGACGTGACCGACGGCGCCGACGGCGGCGGCGCGCCGGAAGTCACCACCGTCCATGCGGGGATCATCCCGCTGCTCGATTGCGCGCCGCTGGTCGTCGCCGCCGAATTCGGTTTCGCCGAAAAACACGGCCTGAAACTGGAACTCTCGCGCGAACCGTCCTGGGCCTCGATCCGCGACAAGGTCACCATCGGCCATCTCGACTGCGCCCATATGCTGGGCCCCATGGTCGTCGCCTCGACGCTGGGCGTCGGCCATGTCCGCACACCCTTGATCGCCCCCATGGCGCTGGGCCTCAACGGCAACGCCATCACCGTCTCCTCGGCCCTGTTCGACCGCCTGCAAGACCAGGGCCTGGACGATACCGACGCGCTGTCCGGCGCCCGCGCCTTGAAAAAGGTGATCGAGGAAGACCGCAAGGCGGGCCGCCCGCCGCTGACCTTCGGCGTCGTCTTCCCCTTCTCGACCCACAATTACGAGCTCCGCGGCTGGCTCGCCGGCGGCGGCATCAACCCGGATTTCGACGTCCGCCTGGTCGTCATTCCGCCGCCCCTGATGGTCGCCAACCTGGACCAGGGGCTGATCGACGGATTCTGTGTCGGCGCCCCCTGGAACGCCGTCGCCGTCGAGGCCGGGGTTGGCGAGATCGTCGTCACCAAATCGCGGCTCTGGCATAACGGGCCGGAGAAGGTTCTGGGCGTCCGCCAGCCCTGGGCAGAGGCCCATCCGCGCACGCTCAAGGCATTGATCCGGGCCCTGGTCGAGGCCGCCCGCTGGACCGAACAGCCAGAAAACCGGGGGGCGGTCGCCGAAACCCTGGCGGGCCGCGCCTACCTCGACATGGACAGCGGCGTGTTGATGCGAAACATGGCCGGCACCCTGCCCCGGTCGCTGCCGGGCAGCACGGTGAAGGACCCCGACTTCATCACCTTCTTCCGCGATCACGCGACCTTCCCCTGGCGGTCCCATGCCGCCTGGTTCACGGAACAGATGATCCGGTGGCGTCAGATCGACCAGGACACGGACCCCTGCGCCGTCGCCGAACGGGTCTACCGCCCGGACATCTACCGCGATGCCGTGCGGCGGTTGGCGATTTCCGCCCCCGCCACGGATTGGAAATCAGAAGGCACCGGTCCGGACCAAGGCCGGTTTTTCGGGAACGCCGTGTACGAGCCCAACTGCCCCGACGCCTGATCCCGCCCACCCCCGGATGGATCGCAAGAGCTCCTCCGCGAAGGCAATTGATTGCCTAAAAAATAGCCTTTACAAAAATCGTGACTATAATATACGCATACTCCACTGGTTGATTGGGCCGCCGGATAGGGCAACCCCTTGAAAATCAACCCTTCGGGACTTGGCACATATTGTGCAACGCAACATCCCGGAGATTGAGCGCCGATGGCCGCCGCTCATTCATGTGTCTGACTCGCCGAAGAGTCCTCATTGCAATTAATCGCGTCCGTTGATGGACGCAGAGCTCTGTCGCTCGATCGGGATGCCCCGCATCCCGCAGGGATTGTTTTGTCTCGCCACGAGGACACGGCATGTTCGGAATGACACGGGAATCGACCAAGAAGGACGCGGCCCCGCCGACAACGGCGGAGGGCATGCTGTCCCTTGAAGATTCCCCCGGGGCGCAAAACGACGGCGCCGCGTCCGCGCCGCCCACGGCTTCCACCGAAATCAAATCCGCCGGCCGCCCCGCCGTCGTCATCGGCGCCGGCCCGGCCGGGCTTCGCGCCGCCGAGGAACTGGCCCGCGCCGGAATGGCGGTGACGTTGTTCAACGCCGAACGGTGGCTGCCCTACAACCGCATCAAGCTGACCCCCTTCCTGACCGGCGAGGTCCAGATCGGCCAGGTTTATCAGGCCGACAATTTCGCCCCCGACGCCCGGATCGCCCGTTACGACGGTTTGCGCATCCGAGGGATCGACCGGGAAAAGCGCCTCGCCATCGACGATTTCGGGCGGTCCTGGCCGTTCGACAAACTGGTGATCGCCACGGGATCGCGCCCGCATGTGCCGGAAATTCCGGGCCGCGATCTGGATGGCGTCTTCACCTTCCGGGATTTCGACGATGTGGAACGCCTGGTCGCGCGGTCCTATCGGTCGACCCGGACCGTGGTCATCGGCGGCGGTCTGTTGGGTCTGGAGGCTGCGCGCGGCATGTCCGCCCGCCATGTCGAGACCTGGGTCCTGGAACACGAAGGCCGCCTGCTGCCGCGCCAGCTCGATCAGACGGCCGGCGATCTGGTCGCCGCCCGCATGTCGGAGATGGGCCTGACGCCACGTACGCAAACCCGCGTCCAGGCAATCGAAGGCAAGGGCCGGGTCGAACGCGTCGTTTTGTCCTCGGGCGAGATCATCGATTGCGACACGGTCATCATCTGCGCCGGGGTGCGCGCCAATCTGGAAATCGCGCGCAACGCCGGGCTCGCCGTTGGCCGCGGGATTGTCGTCGACGAACATATGACGACGGAAGACCCCGGCATATACGCAATCGGCGAATGCGCCGAATACGACGGCCATTGCTACGGTCTTGTCGGGCCGGGCCTGGAACAGGCCGCCGCCTGTGTCGATCATATCCTGAGCCGCGAAGGCGCCGACTACGCGGGCAGCGTCCCGGCGACGCGGCTCAAGGTCGTCGGCATCGACGTGTTCTCCATGGGTGAAGTCGAACAGGCCGACGAAGACCCGAACCTGACCTCGGCTGCCTGGTCAGATCCCGAGGCCGGTCTCTACCGCCGCGTCATCGTTCGCAAAGGCCGTGCCGTGGGCGCCATCGCCATCGGCGCCTGGCCGGAAATCAATCGCCTGCAGCAGATGATCAAGGAACGCGCCCGCCTGTCGGGCTGGAAGCTGCGCCACCTGAAAAAGACCGGCCTGCTGTTCAAGGACGAAGGCCCCATTCCGGTGAAGGATTGGGCGGATGCCGCGACGGTCTGCAACTGCACCGGTGTCACGCGCCGCGCCCTCGGGTCTGCCGTCGCCCGGGGTTGTACCACCCTGCCCGACCTCAAACGCGCGACCTGCGCCGGGACGGTCTGCGGCACCTGTCAGCCGTTGCTTCAGGAACTGCTGGGCACCGAGGCCGAGGCCGAACCCGTCGGCAGGGCCAAGCCGCTGCTGATCTTCTCCGTCCTCGCCGCCGCCCTCGTTCTGGTGACCTTGTTCGCGCCCTTCTGGCCCTATTCGCAAAGTGTGCAGGACAAGCTGCGCGTCGATCTCCTCTGGATCGATCCGCTGATCAAACAGATCTCCGGCTTCACCCTGCTGGGCTTCATGGTCATCGCCGCCGTCATCGGCCTGCGCAAGCGGATCAAGATGTTCCGCAACCTGGGCGGATACAACGGCTGGCGGCTGATCCACAGCATCGTCGGCGCCTTGCTGGTCGCGGGCCTGTTCGTCCACACGGGCTTTCACCTGGGCGACAATCTGAACGGCTGGCTGATGGGCGCGTTCCTGGCGCTGTCGGCGCTGGGCGCCGCCGCCGGCGCCGTCACCGCCATCGAACACAAGCTTCTGAACGGCCCCATGAAGGGGGCCAAGACCGCGCCCCGCGTGATCCCGACCTGGCTGCATATCCTGTTGCTTTGGCCCATCCCCCTGCTGCTGGCCGCCCATGTGGCCACGGTCTACTTCTATTGAGGGCGGGGCGATGAAGAAGCGCACCCCCCTTCTCTGGCTGCTCTGGTTTTGCCTGACCCTGACGGGCGGCGGCGCCTTGGCCGCGACCATGTATTACGGCGGCGATTACCGTTCGATCTTCCTGATCGGCAAGACCACCGACGGCCACCATCAGATCGAGATGGCCTGCGACGCCTGCCACACGGACATGTTCGGCGGAATCGAGGGCCTGCAGAAGGGCTGCATGAACTGCCACGGCGACGAATTGAAGGCCGCCAACGATTCCCACCCCCGCTCCAAATTCGTCGACCCGCGCAACGCCGACCGGGTGGAAAAACTCGATGCCCGGTTCTGCGTGACCTGCCACCGCGAACACCAGCCCGGCATCACCAACGCCATGGCCGTGACCATGCCGACGGATTACTGCGCGCTGTGCCACGAAGACATCGCCAAGAACCGGCCCAGCCACGAAGGCCTGGCCTTCGAGACCTGCGCCAGTGCGGGGTGCCACAACTTCCATGACAACCGCGCCCTCTATGAAGACTTTCTGGAAAAACGCCATGCCGAACCGGACTTCAAGGACGTCCTGCTGGTCAATCTGGTGACCTGGACGCCGTCGGAAGAGAACGCGAAGAAAAAGCCGACGGTCCTAACCGCCGCCGACGCCGATGCCCCGGCCGCCCATTTGGGTGCGCCCGAGCATATCGCCGACTGGGCCCTGTCCGGGCATGCCACGGGCGGGGTCAATTGCTCGGGCTGTCATCAGCCGCGCAAGCGCACGCGTCCCGACGAATGGGTCGCCGCCCCCGGCGCGGACGTTTGCGCCACCTGTCACGCGCCCGAGGTCAAGACCTTCACCGAAGGCAAGCACGGCATGCGCCAACGCGACGGACTTTGGGTCTCGCGGGACGATGCCTTCGGCCCGTTCAAATCGGCGAACCTGACGCCCATGACCCCGGCCCTGGCCCGCCTCCCCATGAAATCGGACGCCCACGATACGGCGCTGACCTGCAACACCTGCCACGGCGCGCATAAGTACGACGTCGTCTTCGCCCAGGTCGAAGCCTGCGAAAGCTGCCACGCCGACGACCACACCCAGGCCTTTCGCATGTCGCCGCACAATTCGGCGCGCGACCGGGAAATGGCCGGCGAACTACCCAAGGGATCGGGTGTGACCTGCGCCACCTGCCACATGCCGCGCCATTTGCTGCGCGACGATTACGGCGGCGAACAGGTCATCGTGACCCATAACCAGAACGCGAACCTGCGGCCCAACGAAAAGATGATCCGTTCGGTCTGCGCCGATTGTCACGGCCTCAAGTTCACCATCGACGCGCTGGCCGATCCGGCGCTGATCGCACGCAATTTCAAAGGCAAGCCCGCCCACCACATCGAAAGCATCGATTGGGTGGAAAACAGGATGCGGGAACGGGCGCGCCAAAAGCAGCAGTAATCCCGCTCCGACAGACAGGAAGACGAAGGAGAGACCAATATGAGCAAGAAACTGAAACTGGCCGCCGCCTGCACGGGCCTGGCCTGTGCCGGCGCCCTGGCGGTCGGCATCGCAACCGCCCCCGCACCCGCCCAAGCCGGACTGTTCGGCAGCGACGACAAGGCCGGCGTGTCCTACGAAACCTTCACCGACATGCTGCACCTGGTCATGGCGACCGATCGTGCGATCTACACCAAGAAGGTCGTGGCCCGTCTGGCCGCCAAGGAAAAGGTGATCAAGGCGTCCGAACACTTCGAGGACGACAAGGCCCTGCCCCTGCCGGCGCAGATGTTCCGCTTCGGCGCCGAGACGGTCGCTACCAAGACCGACAAGTTCTCCTACCAGCTGCTGTCGCTCTGGCCGATCAACAAGCAGAACGGCCCGCGCACGGACGTCGAGAAGAAGGGTCTGGCCTTCATCGCCGAGAACAAAGGCGAGAAGCCCTTCTACGGCGAAGAAGAACTGGGCGGCACCAAGTACTTCACCGCCGTCTACGCCGACGTGGCCGTCGCCGGCCCCTGCGTGGATTGCCACAACGCGCATAAGGATTCTCCCCGCACCGACTTCAAGTTGGGCGAGGTGATGGGCGGCGTCGTCATCCGCGTTCCCATGAAATAAGCGGGCCGATGGGGTGGCTGCGCCCTGCGGCCGCCCCCGCGACCCATTCGTATTGTCGAAGGACCAAGTAACCCGAAAGGAATTCCAATGACCCCCGAACAGATCGCTCTTGTTCAGGACAGCTTCAAATCCGTCGTCCCCATCGCCGACACGGCCGCCGATATCTTCTACGGCCGCCTGTTCGAGGTGGCGCCGCAGCTGCGGCCGATGTTTCCGCAGGACATGTCCGAGCAGAAAAAGAAACTGATGCAGATGATCGGCGTCGCCGTGAACAGCCTGCATCAGATCGAAACCATCGTCGAACCGGTCCAGGACCTGGGCCGCCGTCACGTCGGCTACGGCGTCAAGGACGAGCATTACGAAATCGTCGGCGGTGCGCTTCTGTGGACCCTGGGCCAGGGCTTGGGCGATGCGTTCACCCCGGAAGTCGAAGAAGCCTGGGCCGAGGCTTATGGCCTGCTCGCCACCGTCATGAAGGAAGCGGCCGCGGAGGCCGCATGATCACGACCCCGGACCGGCAGCGGTGCCCGGCGGGGGCCGGTGGACCGCGGCCGGCCCCCGGGGCGGGCCCGCAAGGACGCGGGCCGAACGAAAATCAGGAGGCAGTGTGATGACCAAGAAACTCGTCGTCATCGGCAACGGAATGGCGCCCGGCCGGGTGCTCGACCATTTGTTCGAGAAAGCGCCCGGCGAATACGAAGTGACGATCTTCAACGCCGAACCGCGCGTGAACTACGACCGCATCATGCTGTCGCCGGTCCTGTCGGGTGAAAAAGCCTATGAGGACATCATCATCCACGACGACGCCTGGTACGACGAGCACGGCGTGACCCTGCTGAAGGGCAAGAAGGTCGTCGAGATCGACCGCGCCGACCGCAAGGTCATCGCCGAGGACGGCACGACCGCCGAATACGACAAGCTGCTGATCGCCACGGGCTCCTCGCCCTTCGTCATTCCGGTCCCCGGCAACGACCTGGACGGCGTCGTTACCTACCGCGACCTGGACGACGTCGACGCCATGCTGAAGACGGCGCAAGGCGGCGGCCACGCGGTGGTCATCGGCGGCGGCCTGCTGGGCCTGGAAGCGGCCTATGGCCTGAAGCGCCAGGGCATGGAAGTCACGGTCCTGCACCTGATGCCGACCCTGATGGAACGCCAGTTGGACCCGTCGGCCGGCTACCTTCTGGAAAAGGCCCTGGTCGAACGCGACATTAAGATCATCACCCGCGCCAATACCCAGGAAATCACGGGCGCCGACGGCAAGGTCACCGGCGTCACGCTGGAGGACGGCACGGAACTTCCCGCCGACATCGTCGTCATGGCCGTCGGCATCCGGCCAAGCGCCCAACTGGCCGACGACGCCGGGCTGGAGATCGGCCGCGGCATTCTGGTCGACGACCATATGGTGACCAGCGACCCGGACATCCTGGCCGTCGGCGAATGCGTCGAACACCGGGGCCAGTGCTACGGCCTGGTCGCCCCGCTTTACGACATGGCCAAGGTCATCGCGACCAACCTGGCCGGCGACGCCAGCGCCGAATACACGGGCTCCGTCACCGCGACCAAGTTGAAGGTCACGGGCATCGACCTGTATTCCGCCGGCGATTTCGCCGAAGCCGACGACCGCGAGGAAATCGTCCTGCGCGATGCCACGGGCGGCATCTACAAACGCCTGGTCCTGAAGGACAACAAGATCATCGGGGCGGTGCTCTACGGCGACACCGCCGACGGCGCCTGGTTCTTCGACCTGTTGAAGAAAGAGACCGACATCTCGGACATGCGCGAAACGCTGATCTTCGGTCAGGCCTATGCCGGAGGATCCCCGCTGGACCCTACGGCGGCCGTTGCAGCCTTACCGGATGACGCGGAAATCTGCGGCTGCAACGGCGTTTGCAAGGGCACCATCGTTCAGGCCATCACCGAAAAGGGCCTGACCGGCGTCGACGACGTGCGTGCCCATACCAAGGCGTCATCCAGTTGCGGCACCTGCACCGGCCTGGTCGAACAGTTGCTCGCCGTCACGCTGGGCGATGCGTTCCAGCCGGACGCCGTGCAGCCGATGTGCGGCTGCACCGACATGGGCCACGACGACGTGCGCCGGATGATCGTCGCCCAGGAATTGAAATCCATTCCCGCCGTGCTGCAGGAACTGAACTGGAAGACGTCCTGCGGCTGCGCCAAATGCCGGCCTGCGTTGAACTACTACCTGCTGGCCACCTGGCCCGGCGAATACGTCGACGACAAACAGTCGCGGTTCATCAACGAACGGGTCCACGCGAATATCCAGAAGGACGGCACCTATTCCGTGGTGCCGCGCATGTGGGGCGGCATCACCACGCCGGACGAACTGCGCGCCATCGCCGACGTCGCCGACAAGTTTCAGATTCCGACGGTCAAGGTTACCGGCGGCCAGCGCATCGATTTGCTGGGTGTGAAGAAGGAAGACCTGCCCGCCGTCTGGGCCGATCTGAACGCCGCCGGGATGGTATCCGGTCATGCCTACGGCAAATCCTTGCGCACGGTGAAGACCTGCGTCGGGACGGACTGGTGCCGGTTCGGGACGCAGGATTCCACAGGTCTCGGCATCAAGCTGGAGAAGTTCATGTGGGGCTCCTGGACACCGCATAAGGTCAAACTCGGCGTCTCCGGCTGCCCGCGGAACTGCGCCGAGGCGACCTGCAAGGACATCGGCGTCGTCTGTGTGGATTCCGGCTACGAAATCCACTTCGCGGGTGCCGCCGGCATGCATGTGAAGGGCACGGAAATTCTCTGCACCGTCGAAACGGAGGCCGAGGTTCTGGAATACATCGGGGCCCTGACGCAGCTCTACCGCGAACAGGGCCGATATCTGGAGCGCATCTACAAATGGGCCGACCGGGTCGGCCTGAAGGTCGCGCAGGAACAGGTCGTCGAGAACGCCGAACGGCGCAAGGAGCTCAACGCGCGCTTCGTCTACTCGCAGCAGTTCATGCAGAACGATCCCTGGGCAGAACGCGCCCAGGGCAAGGACGCGGAGGAGTTCACCTCCTTCCGCTTGGCGCAATTCGGGAAAGTGGCGTGATGAACGACATGAGCGTGGAGACGAAAACTCAAGTCTGGGTCGAGGTCTGCAAGCTGGACGACATTCCGCCGCAGGGGTCCCGGGTGATCCGGGCGACGCTCGGCTGTGTCGCCTTGTTTCGCACCACCGACGACAAGGTCTTCGCCCTGGAAGACCGCTGCCCGCACAAGGGCGGCCCGCTCAGCCAAGGCATCGTGCACGAAAACGGCGTGACCTGCCCCCTGCACAACTGGGTCATCGACATGGAAAGCGGCCGCGCCAAGGCGCCGGACGAAGGGCGCGTGCGCACCTTCCCGGTCGAGGTCCGGGACGGCAAGGTTCTGATCGACCGGGCCTTGCTGGCATGACGGGGATCGCGGGATGAACGGAGGCCAGGATGAGTGACGCGGCAAGCACCGGCGGAACCTGCACCGCCACCACTTGTCCCTATTGCGGGGTCGGTTGCGGCGTCAACGCTACGCTGGCCGCCGACGGCAAAGTCACCATCGCCGGTGACAAGGAGCATCCCGCCAACTTCGGACGGCTGTGTTCCAAGGGCACGCATCTGGGCGAGACGGTCGCGCTCGACGACCGCCTGCTTCACCCGGAGATCAGGGGACAGCAGGCATCCTGGAACGATGCCCTGGACCTCGTCGCATCGAAATTCCGCACCGCCATCGACGAACACGGGCCGGACTCGGTCGCCTTCTACGTCTCCGGGCAATTGCTGACGGAAGACTATTACGTCGCCAACAAGCTGATGAAGGGCTTCATCGGATCGGCCAATATCGACACCAACTCGCGGCTCTGCATGGCGTCCTCGGTCGCCGGGCACAAGCGGGCCTTCGGCACGGATACGGTGCCGGGCCTCTACGAAGATTTGGAACAGGCCGACATGATCGTCCTGGTCGGCGCCAACCTGGCCTGGTGCCATCCCGTATTGTACCAACGCATGCAGGCCGCCCGGAAAGAACGCGGCATCCGCACCGTCGTCATCGACCCCCGCCGCACCGCCACGGCGGAAACCGCCGACATGCACCTGGCGATCAAACCAGGATCGGACGTGGCGCTGTTCAACGGGCTGCTTTCCTGGCTGGCGCAGAACGGCGGCTTCGACGGCGCCTACATCGCCGATCATACGGCGGGCGTCGCCGAAGCCCTGCGGACGGCCGAGCCCGCAACCATCGAATGGGTGGCGGCACGCTGCGGCCTGACGGTCGATCAGATCACCGCGTTTTATCAGATGTTCGCCCGCACGGAGCGCACGGTCACGGTCTACAGCCAGGGCGTCAATCAATCGACGGCAGGCACGGACAAGGTCAACGCCATCATCAATTGCCACCTGGCCACGGGGCGCATCGGCAGGCCGGGCATGGGCCCCTTCTCGGTCACCGGCCAGCCCAACGCCATGGGCGGGCGCGAAACCGGGGGCCTGGCCAATCAGCTGACCTGCCACCTGGAATTGGATGACCCGGCGCATCGCGACCTGGTTCAATCGTTCTGGCGGGCCCCGGCCATGCCCGACGCCGCCGGGTTGAAGGCCGTGGACCTATTCGACGCCGTCGCCGACGGCCGGATCAAGGCGCTTTGGATCATGGCGACCAACCCGGCCGTCAGCCTGCCCGATGCCGACCGGGTCCGCGATGCCATCAAGTCCTGTGATTTCGTCGCCGTCTCCGACGTCACCCGGGCAACGGACACCGCGGCCCTCGCCGACGTTCTTCTGCCGGCCCAGGCATGGGGGGAAAAGGACGGCACGGTGACCAATTCGGAACGCCGCATCTCACGCCAACGGTCGTTCCTGCCGATCCCAGAAGACGTGCGCAGCGATTGGTGGATGATCGGTCAGGTCGCGGACCGCCTGGGCTTCAGCGACGCTTTCGCCTACGAATGCCCCGCCGATATCTTCCGCGAATACGCGCGGCTGACCGTCGCCGCCAACGAGAATTTGGACCGCGACCTGGACCTGGGCGCGATGGCGGCGATGACCGACGCCGAATACGATGCCATGGCGCCCACCCTTTGGCCGCAACGGGCATGGACACGGGAATCCGAAGGCCGTTTCTTCGCCGAAGGCGGGTTCTTCACGCCCGACCGGCGCGGCCGCTTCATTGCCGTCGAGGACCGCGCCCCGGCGGCGGCGACCGATATCGCCCACCCCTTCGTTCTCAACACCGGGCGCATCCGCGATCAATGGCACACCATGACCCGGACGGGCCTGTCGCCGTCGTTGTCGCAACATCTGTCCGAACCGTTTCTTGAAATCGCGCCCGCCGACGCCGACCGCATGGGTCTGTTCCCGGCGGCCCTGGTCCGGGTGACCAGCCCCTGCGGCGACTGCCTGGTTCGCGCCCTGATCACCGACCGGGTGCAGCCGGGCCAGGCCTTCATGCCCATGCATTGGAACGACCAATGGTCGGGCCGCGCCCGGGTCGATGCCCTGGTCGCGCCCAACGTCGATCCCGTCTCGGGTCAGCCGGAAGCCAAATATACCCCGGTCAGCGTCACCCCCTTCGCTGCCGGGTTCTATGCCTTCGCGGCCTCGGCCGAACGGCCGGATACGGCGGGCATGGAATACTGGACCCTGGCCCGCGCCACGGACGGCTGGCGCGCCGAAATGGCGGGGACCGAAGCGCCCGCCGATTGGACGGCCTGGGCACTCGGCGTCCTGGGTCTCTCCCAAGATGCCGCCGATATCCAGATCGTCAGCAGCGAGGACCGCGCCGGCGGCGGCTATCGCATGGCCGCCTATCGGGGCGATGTTCTCATCGGCGCCTTGTTCGCAGCCGCCCAGCCGGTCGCGGTCGATCGCGCCTGGCTGACGGGGCGGCTGGGCGACGCCGTCAAAGACGCGACCGCCCGCGCCGCTTTGCTGGCCGGACGCCGGGGAGTCGATAAGAAAGATCCCGGCGCCATCGTCTGCACCTGCATGTTCGTCGGTGCCAACGACATTCGCCGCGCCATCACCGAAGAAGGCTGTACCACCGTCGATGCCGTGGGTGCCTGCACCGGGGCGGGGATCACCTGCGGTTCCTGCCGCCCGGAGATCGAGGTGCTTCTTGCCGACGCCACCTTGAAGGAGGCCAGCTGACATGCCCGACGGAATCCAGACCCCGAATAGCCGGTCGCCGGAGCGCCGCGCCCCCGCCCCGCTTCAGCCGCTCGCCGTGCTGCCCCTGTTCCACGATCTGAAGGGCCGCCCGGCGGTCGTCCTGGGCGCGACCGACGCCGCCCAGTGGAAAGCCGACCTGCTGGCCGCCGCCGGCGCCGAGGTCACCCGCATCACCCAGGACCGGGATTGGCGGGCGGGCGACCTTGCGGCATGCGCCATCGCCGTGGCCGACGCGGCGGATGAGGATCAGGCCGCCCGCCTGGCGGCTGCCGCCCGCAAGGCGGGCGTGCCGGTCAACATCATCGACCGCCCCGCCCATTGCGATTTTTCCTTCGGATCCATCGTCAATCGCTCGCCCGTGGTCGTCGGCATCTCGACCGCCGGGACCTCGCCGGTCCTGGGCCAGGCGATCCGGCGCCGTATCGAAACGCTGCTGCCGCCGGGCATCGCCCGTTGGGCCGAGGCGGCGAAGACCCTTCGCCAGCGCATCCAAACCCTGATGCCCGAGGCCGGTCGGCGGCGCGTCTATTGGCGCAAGCAGGCCGAACGCGCCTTCGCCGAGCCGGACCATCCGGCGCCGGAAGCCGTCATGGACCCGTCGCGCCTGGCCTTCGACGACGCCGGGGCGGCGGGGCGTGTGACCCTGGTCGGCGCCGGGCCGGGGGACGCGGAACTGCTGACCTTGAAAGCCGTGCGCGCCCTGCAGGCGGCGGACGTGATCCTTTACGACGATCTGGTTTCCAACGAGGTTCTGGAGTTGGCGCGGCGCGAGGCGAAGCGTCTGTTGGTCGGCAAGCGCGGCAACCGACCGTCCTGCCGCCAGGATGAGATCAACGACCTGATGGTCAAGCTGGCCGGTCAGGGCAAACAGGTTGTCCGCCTGAAATCGGGCGACCCGATGATCTTCGGCCGGGCCGGCGAGGAGATCGCCCAATTGCGCGAACGGGGCATTCCCTGCGACGTGGTGCCGGGCATCACGGCGGCCTTGGGGGCGGCTGCGGCGCTGGGCGTGTCGCTGACGCACCGCGACCATGCGCGCTCCGTCCGCTTCGTCACCGGCCATGGTCAGGCGGGGGGCCTTCCCGCCGACATGGACTGGCACGGCATGGCCGACCCGGCGACGACCTTGATGATCTATATGGGCGGGCGCACGGTCAGCGACCTGGCCAAACGGTTGATTGAGAACGGCCGCGCCGCCGCGACCCCTGCCGTGGTCTTGATAAACGTCAGCCGCGCCGACGAGGTGCGCCTTGCCGCGACCTTGGGCTCGCTCGCCGGCAACCCGCCGCAGATCGGCGAAGGCCCGGTCCTGATCGGGTTGGGAGAGGTATTCCGGAATCAAAAGGCCGGCGCCCTTTCCGAAGCGCCGGCCCTTCCTGGTTTCGCGTGAGCGATTTGCCCGGCTAGGCGCGAACGCCCGCCAAGAACTTGTCCACTTCGTTCTCCAACTGCGCTGCCAGGCTCGACAGGTTGTCGGCCGACACCTTGACCTTGGACGCGGACTCGCCGGTCGCTTCCGAGGACTGACGCACGTTGGAGATGTTCTGCGTCACCTGTTCGGTTCCCGTGGAGGCTTCCTGCACGTTGCGGGAAATCTCCTGGGTGGCCACGCCCTGTTCTTCGATGGCGGCGGCGATGGTCGACGAGATCACGTTGATGTTCTCGATCGTCTTGCCGATGTTTTCGATCGCCGTGACGGACGAGCGGGTCGCCTGCTGAATGCCAGAGATCTGCTGCGAGATTTCGTCCGTCGCGCGGGCGGTTTGGCTGGCCAGGTTCTTGACCTCGCTGGCGACGACGGCGAAGCCCTTGCCGGCCTCACCGGCGCGGGCGGCTTCGATGGTCGCGTTGAGGGCCAGGAGGTTGGTCTGTTCGGCGATGTCGGTGATCAGCGTGACCACCTGGCCGACCTTATCGGCCGCATCCGCAAGGCCGCTGACGTTGTCGTTGGCTTCCTTGGATTCCGACACCGCCTGGGTCGCGACTTCCGCCGCTTTCTGAACCTGGCGGGCGATCTCTTCGATCGATGCGGACAACTCTTCCGTGGCCGAGGCGACAGAGGACGTGTTGCGGCTGGCTTCTTCGGCCGCCGCAGCGACGGTGACGGCCTCGTCCGAAGCCTTGTTGGCGGTGCCGCTCAGGCTGCTCGCCGTGCTTTCCATTTCCGAAGCCGAGGCGCCGACCGCCTTGACGATTTCTCCGACGGAGGCATCGAATTCGTCAGCCAACTGAAGGGTCGCCTGGCGGCGGTCCTCTTCGGCCTTTTTCTCCAACGCCACCTTTTCCTTTTCCAGGGCCCGGTTCTTTTCAAGTTCGCCGCGGAAGACCTTGACGGACTCGATCATGTGGTTGACCTCTTTCACGAAGCTCGAGAAATCGAGATCGACCTCCAGGTTGCCTTCGGCCAGGTCGGTCATGCGCGACGACAGCGTGTTTAGCGAGACCGAGGCGTTACGCCCGACAAAGATGCCGAAGCCGACGATCACGACGAGAATGCCTGCGCCGATGATGCCAAGCTGGATCAGGCGGCTGATGAAGGCGTCGTTGATGTCGTCGAAATAGGCGCCTGTGCCAATGTACATCTTCATTTCCGGCACCGGATGGATGTAGGACAGCTTGTCGAACTTGTCGCCTTCGAATCCGGCTTTAGGGCCCTGATAACGGCTGAAGCCACCGCCACTTTTGGCGATTTCCGTGAATTCACCGCGACGGGGGATCTGCTTGCAGGTGCCGATCGACTTCGTCTTGACGTGGGCGACGACGCAATAGTCGTAGCCGATGGCGAAGATGTAGTTCTTGCCGTCGTAACGGAACGCCTTAAGCATCTTGACGATATTCTGGTGAGTCACTTCGGGGGTCTGTTCGCCGCTTTTCTGCTTGTCCAGTTCACTCCGGAGCAACGAGTTCACGCCCAGGGTGATTTGTTTCACCTTGTCCTGCCGGTCGTTGAGCATGGTGTTGCGCATGGTCGTGGCGCTGACCACGGCCAGACCCGCAATCCCGATCAGGGCGATAAGGGCCAGAAGAAAAAAGGCGTGAAATAGGGAAAGCTTAATTTTCATGAGGTCACCGTTTTTTTGAATTTCACCCTTCGGACGCGGCGCCTTGTCGTTCGGCACATTGCCGATGTCGTCAGCGACCTGAATCCGATCTCCTCCTGCCCCTCAGGAGGTGAAGTCGAGCCTTCTCGCACCTGCGAGATACTATTTTGAATAAAGGGGATCAGCACCGCTCACTACTACCCATAAGGAGTAGATGGGGGGTTAAAAAGGCGTGGATTTCAGTGGGGTAGACGAAAGTCTAGGTTACGTTTCCGTTTCAGAAAACGTGCGGCTGCGCTGAAAGCGCGGCATCTCGACTTCGTCCGGATCGATGGCTTCGGAGATGTTGTAGGAGACGATCCCGCCGGTCAGGCGTTTCAATTCGTCGAAGCTGACCGGGAACAGGCAATGCGGATGCCCGGCCGCCGCATAGAGCTGATCGAAGCGGCGCAGGCTGGCGTCAATGGCGATGGGCATGTCGTTGGCGAGGCCCACGGGGGCGACGCCGCCGATGGTGAAACCGGTGACGTCCTTGACCCGCTGAGCCTGCGGCTTGGTGACCTTGCCTTCCATATCGAGGACGCGCGGCAACGCGTCTTTCTTGCACATGTGATCGCCCGCGATCAGGGCCAGCACCGGCTTGTCGCCGATGCGGAACGTCAGGGATTTGACGATCTGGCCCAGCTTGGCGTCGACGGCGCGGGCGGCGTCCTCGGCGGTCTTGGCCGTGGCCTTCATTTCGATGACCCGGTCGCCCAGGCCCGCGGCCTTCAAGGCCTCGCTGACCCGCTGCACCGATTTCTTGGTCTTGAACGCCATTTCCGCCACCCGCTTCCGTCGTTGTCCTTCGGCGCCGTCAGTTGGCGAACGGCACCGCCATGCCTTTCTGCACGGCTTCGCGCGCCGAGATTGTATCAAACCAGCGCTTCACATTGGGAAATTCGTTGAGATCGACTTCGTGCCGTTCGTGGCGCGAGACCCAGGGATATACCGCGATATCGGCGATGGAATAGAAATCGCCGGCAAGGTATTCGGTCTCGTTCAGGCGCCGGTCGTTCATGACCATGTAGAGGCGCTTGGTCTCATCGTGATACCGCTTCTGGCCGTAGGGCACGACTTCCTTGGGATTGAACAGGAAATGGTGGGCCTGGCCGAACATCGGGCCGACGCCGCCCATCTGCCACATCAGCCATTCGAAGGTCGCAACCCGCTCGCGGCCGGATTTCGGCAACAGGTCGCTGCCGGTCTTCTCCGCGAGATAAATCAGAATCGCGCCGGTTTCGAACACGGAGATCGGCTTACCGTCCGGCCCGTCCGGATCGACGATCGCCGGAATCCGGTTGTTCGGGGAAATCTTCAGGAACTCGGGCGCGAACTGCTCGTCCTTCGAGATGTTGATCTGAATGGTGTTGTACGCGAGGCCCACTTCCTCGAGCATGACGGATGCCTTGCGGCCATTGGGCGTCGCCCAGGTATAGAGATCGATCATCGGGGATCCTCCTCCGTGTTCAATGTTTCATCGTTGGGGTCAGCATAAGCCAACGCGACCGGCGGGCAAGGTCTTGCTGCGCGCACCGCAAGGCGCCGTCGCCCGGGGGGCGTTTCAAGGGGGATTTGGGGTGTCGGTCAGCCCGGCGTCGGCGGCATGGCGCCGCTGTTTTCCTCGGTCACCGGCGCCCATTCCTCGAGGTATGCCAGAATCGAGTCGCGGGCGGCCTGCGCCGGGGCGCCGACCTTTTCCGCCTTGAGATAGATGATCGCCAGCGTCAGCGAGGTCAGGGCGCGCTGATCGCGGCGCTTGCGGGCCTCGTTGTGCATGCGACTCAGGTTATCCATGGCGCGCTTGAAGCCATAGGTCTCGTCCTTCCGGACGAAGGTTTCCATGGTGTAATCGATATCCTTGCGCAGGTCCTGCGCCACCTCGGCGCGGATCGGGCCGTAATGTTCTTCGGTCAAGGCGTGCACGATATAGGCCGCGTCACGCGTCAGGCGCCGACCTTCGGCCTCGGGCCCGACGAATCTGTTCAGTATGCTTTTGATCACCGTATTCCGCTTTGCGCTGGGGTTTCGAAGCCCGGACAATACCCCCCGTTGCGGGCGCCTGACAACCGCGCAAAACACCAGGAAACTCCAGGGATACGCAGGAAACGGAGATATCGTCTTCACACGGCGGCGCAGCCGTCCTTCGGCCTGAAGCGAAGTGTTTTTTCGGAGGCGCGGACCCCGGCCGTGCTATGGGTTCACTCCCACCTCCGCAACGAAGCACCGAACCCCATCCATGCCCGATCCCCAACTTCTCGCCTTCGCCGCCGTGATTTTCCTGTTCGCCGGGTCGATCAAGGGCGTCATCGGTGTCGGCCTGCCGACCGTGGCCGTCGGCCTGATGACGGCCTTCGTCGGTCTCCACGAAGCGGTCCAACTGGTCGTCGTCCCGGCCTTCCTGACCAACGTCTGGCAGGGCGCGATGGGTGGACAGTTCAAGATGCTGGTCCGGCGCCTCTGGCCGCTGTTGATGGCATCCTGCCTGGGGACCTGGGTCGGAGCATCGATCCTGGTCGCCATCGAACCGCGCTATCTCTCCGGCACCCTGGGCGGGCTGCTTGCCGCCTATTCGTTCTATTCACTGCTGACGCCGCAGATTCCCCCGCCCGGCCGCTGGGAAAAGGCGCTGAACCCGGTGATGGGCTTTCTCGCGGGCATCGCCACCGGCTGTGTCGCCTCCTTCGTCATGCCGGGGGCGCTGTACCTTCAGGCACTGGGGCTGACCCGCGATGCCCTGGTTCAGGCCATGGGTATCGCCTTCACCGTGGTCACGGCGGCACAGGCGGTCAGCCTGACCGGTCACGGGATGCTGGGCCCGGACATGGGCATGGCGTCGGCGATGATGCTGATTCCGGCGGCGGCGGGCATGATCGGCGGGCAGATGATTCGCCGCCGATTGCCGGCGGAGACGTTCCGCCGGGTGTTCTTTTTCGGGCTGTTGCTGCTCGGGGCATACCTGGTCTTCCGGTCATTCTTCTAATTGGCGAGTAATCGCCTAGTTCCGCCGGTTATTGGCCCGCATACCGCCGGGAGATTGATCGATTTCTAATATTTATCTTCCAGGGTCAGACCCGTATGTGGCACTCTAATAGCCTTGGGGATTCGGGGATTTGGATGCTGGCGCAAGGGGACGCGCCATTTGGAGGTCTGACATGGTCAAAACACGTCTAATCGACGATTTCATCCGCCTTCCCGCGGCGGCGCTGATCGCGCTGGCCATCGGCA
>NZRL01000203.1 GCA_002696205.1 Rhodospirillaceae bacterium
GGTACCTTCACCAAGGGCATTCAGGTCAATCCCGTCGAGAACACGGCGCCGATCATGTCGAATCTTCTGGCGCGGACGACGGTCGACAGTTTCGAACCCTATGACCTGCCCGCCGGGGTCGCCCCGTTCGATGCTTCGGAATACATCCTGCACGGCCGTGCCCATTACGATAAGAACCCCAACGCCATCCCCTACGTGACCCTGCATTGGCAGTTGTCGAACAAGGACGGCCTGTTGCTCGCCGATCTGGAACAGCCCGTCGACGCGACCGGCGACGAATGGGAATTCGGCACGCCCGACGTCATCATACGCGTCGCCGAGGACGTCGCCCACCGGGTTTCGGCGATCCTGGCCGGGATCGCGCCCGCGCAAGCGGCGCCCGCGCCGAACAGAGGCATTTTCGTCATGCCGGTCGAAGGGGCGCCCGGCGACGGCGATTTCTCGCTGACCCGCGCCATCGCCAATGCCTTGAAGGCACGCGGTACGCGCCTGACCCGGTACCGGGAGCAGGCGAAATACGTGCTGTTGGGGGAAATGAAGGTCTCGCCCTCGGTCCAGGGCCGCCAGGGCGTGCGCATCACCTGGCGCCTGACCCAGCCCGACGGCAAGGAAGTCGGCAAGGCGGAACAAGAAAACACCGTGCCGTCCGGGACATTCGATACTCAATGGGCACCGACGGCGCGGCTGATCGCGACCGCCGCCGTTGACGGCATTCATGAAGTCATCGACGGTTGGGAAGAACGCCAAATCCAAATGGCCCAGGGCAGTGGCTTGGACCTGCCGGGCAACTTGGAAAACGGCGACCTGCCGTCGCCGGGTGCGCCCAAGCGGGTGATCGGCAAGATGCAGGATCATGTGGTGCCGCCTGAAGCCCCCGTCAGCCCCGACGCGCCCAAGGAAAAATCGGCCGAGGAAGCGCTGGCCGATGCACGGCCCGATGGTGCTACGGTTTCCGATGGGGCGCCGCAGAGAAGTATTCTCGGCCCCGAGGACGCCGGGGGTGAGCAGATCGTCGAGGACACCTTCAACCCGCCGACCCTGCCGACCCTGTCCGAAGGCAGTGCCAATTCCTTCATGATCACCGAGGTCACCGGGGCGCCCGGCAACGGCAACCGCCTGCTGGGCGAGGCCCTGCGTCAGGTGCTGCGCGCCCGGGATCAGGAAGTCACCGACGATCCCCGACAGGCGCGATTCCTGGTCCGCGGTCTGGTCGTCATGTCCGAGCCCAAGGAGGGCAAGCAGGAGGCCCGTATCGTCTGGTCGGTCGAGGACGTGGAGGGAAAGCAGTTGGGCAGCGCCGAGCAGCGCAACGAGGTCGCCGCCGGGGCGCTCGACGAGAATTGGGGCGATACGGCGCTCAACGTCGCCATGGGGGCAGTGGTGGGAATCCAGCGGGTTCTGGGCGACCGGGCCCGCGCCTTCGCCCGCAAATTGCCCGAGGCCGCCGCGCCGCCGCCGTCGGGCGGGCCGGCGAGTCTCCCCTGGGAGCCCGGCGAAGCCATCCCGCCTCCTACCCGATAACATCATAAGTTCCTGAAATAAAACGACTATGAAAGAACGTTTACAGGCCGTGCCCGCGTTGTTAGAGTCCGCGCGCCGAACGCGGGAATTCCCCGATCGGCGCTCGGCATCGGGCATTTCCAGGGGGAGTTTTGCTCCGCCAAACGGACGCAAAACGTGGGGTGCGTTGCCATGAAGATTCTAGCCTGCAATTCCAACCGGCCGCTGGCGGAAGCCATTTCCGCTTATCTCAACCTGCCGCTGACCAAGGCGTCGATCCGGCGATTCTCCGATATGGAGGTCTTCGTCGAGATTCAGGAGAACGTGCGCGGCGAGGACGTCTTCGTCATTCAATCGACCTCGTTCCCGGCGAACGACAACCTGATGGAATTGCTGGTCACGCTGGACGCGCTGCGCCGTGGCTCGGCCCGCCGGGTGACCGCCGTCATCCCTTATTTCGGCTATGCCCGACAGGACCGCAAGTCCGGTCCCCGCACGCCGATCTCGGCCAAGCTGGTCGCCAACCTGATTACCGAAGCCGGCGCCGACCGGGTCCTGACCATGGACCTGCACGCGGGGCAGATTCAGGGCTTCTTCGATATCCCGACCGATAACCTCTATGCCGAACCGGTGCTGTCCAAGGACATCCAGGACCGCGAGGACGGCGCCGATCTGGTCGTCGTTTCGCCGGACGTCGGCGGTGTGGTCCGCGCCCGCGCGCTGGCCAAGCGCCTGGACGGCGACCTTGCGATCATCGACAAACGCCGCGAACGGGCCGGGGTTTCCGAAGTCATGAACATCATCGGCGACGTCGACGGACGGCGTTGCATCCTGGTCGACGATATCGTCGACAGCGCCGGCACCCTGTGCAATGCCGCCGTGGCGCTGATGGAGGCCGGGGCCGAAGCCGTTTCCGCCTATGTCACCCACGGGGTGCTGTCGGGCGGGGCCGTGGCGCGGGTCTCGTCCTCGCCGCTCGACCGGTTGTGCGTGACCGACAGCATCATGGCCACCGAGGCCGTGCGCGTCGCCCACAACATCGAACAGCTGACCGTGGCGCCGCTGATCGCCGAGGCGATGCGTCGGATTTCCGAGGAAAGCTCGGTCTCCTCCCTGTTCAACTGATTGCCGTGCCGGGGTGCCCGGCCGGTTTTTCCGATCCTCCGCCCCCGATTTCCCGCCGTTCGCGGGGAAGCTTCGTGAACCGTGACGTTCCGCCGCTGTCGGCGGGGAAAATTTTTCATGGCTTGATCTTTATCAAGGCGCGGATGCGACTTAGATGTATTCTAATCTAAGAAGCGTGGCAGGCCATGGGCCCGCCGCGTCGTTCCGCCCACCAACATCAGGAGACCGACCATGGCATCCAAATCCAACGCAGCCGTCGCCGAAGCCCGGAAGATCGATATCGGCATCACCGAAAAGGACCGAAAGGCCATCGCCGAGGGCCTGTCGCATCTTCTGGCCGATACCTACACGCTCTATCTCAAGACCCATAACTACCACTGGAACGTCACCGGCCCGATGTTCAACAGCCTGCACCTGATGTTCGAGACGCAGTACAACGAACTGGCCCTCGCCGTGGACGAAATCGCCGAACGAATCCGCACCCTCGGCTACCCGGCGCCCGGCAGCTACAAGCAATACGCCAAGCTGTCGTCGATCAAGGAAAGCGACACCGTGCCCGAGGCCAAGGACATGATCGCCGATCTGGTCGCCGGTCAGGAAGCCGTGGTCAAGACGGCGCGGAAACTGTTCCCCGCCGTCGACAAGGCCAATGACGAGCCGACGGCGGACCTGTTGACCCAACGCATGCAGGTCCATGAAAAAGCCGCCTGGATGATGCGCTCGCTCCTCCAGTAGGGCCTGGCGGGACGCGGCGGGCGGCCTGGAAAATCGCTGCCCCTTCCTTCGTGTCACGGCGTTTGCTCTAATACGCCGCCCCGGCCGTACAAGCGGCCGGGGCCAAGAGCCCCCAGCCGACACGAGGACATCCCATGATCACCTATCTTAAATCGGGCAAGAGCGCCGAGGACGTCGCCGAAGCCGACGCCCAGGTCCGCCGCACCGTCGAAGACATCCTGGCCGATATCGAAAGCCGCGGCGACGCCGCCGTCCGCGAACTGGCCGAAAAGTTCGACGGCATGACGCGCGACGATTTCCGCCTCAGCCCCGAAGAGATCGAGGAAGCCGTCTCCAAGGTTTCCAAGGACGATCTGGACGACATCAAATTCGCCCAGGCCCAGGTCCGCAATTTCGCCCAGAAGCAGAAGGATTGTCTGCAAGACTTGGAAGTCGAAACCCTGCCGGGTGTCGTGCTGGGCCATAAGAACGTGCCGGTGAATTCGGTCGGCTGCTACGTGCCGGGCGGCAAGTATCCCATGGTCGCCTCGGCCCATATGAGCGTTGTGACCGCCAAGGTGGCGGGCGTGAAGCGCGTCGTCGCCTCGGCCCCGCCCCAGGGCGGCGAGCCGCACCCCGCCATCGTCGCCGCCATGCATCTGGCCGGTGCCGATGAAATTCTGGTCTTGGGCGGAATCCAGGCCGTCGGCGCCATGGCGCTGGGCACGGAAAGCCTCAAGGGCGTGGACATGCTGGTCGGCCCCGGCAACATGTTCGTCGCCGAAGCCAAACGCCAGCTGTTCGGCCGGGTCGGGATCGACCTGTTCGCCGGGCCGACGGAAACCCTGATCATCGCCGACGACAGCGTCGACGCGGAAATCTGCGCCGTCGACCTGCTGGGTCAGGCCGAGCACGGCCCGACCTCGCCCGCCTGCCTGCTGACCAATTCCAGGGCGCTGGCCGAGGCGACCATGGCCGAGGTCGAACGCCAACTGACGATCATCCCGACCGCCGACGTGGCGGCGGACGCCTGGCGCGATTACGGCCAGGTCATCGTCTGCGACACCCTGGACGAAATGGTCGAGGAAGCCGACCGCCTGGCCTACGAACACGTCCAGGTGATGACCGAGGACCCCGATTATTTCCTGAACAACATGACCAATTTCGGCGCCCTGTTCCTGGGACCGCGCACCAACGTGTCGTTCGGCGACAAGGTCATCGGCACCAACCACACCCTGCCGACCAAGAAGGCGGCGCGGTATACGGGCGGGCTTTGGGTCGGCAAGTTCATGAAGACCTGCACTTATCAGAAGGTGTTGACCGACGAGGCGTCGGCCATGGTCGGAAGCTATTGTTCGCGCCTTTGCGCCATCGAAGGTTTCGCCGGGCACGGCGAGCAGGCCAATATCCGGGTCCGCCGTTACGGCGGGTCCAACGTGGCGCCCTACGGCGTCGTCGCCAAGAACTGAAGACCGGGAGCCCCGACAGATGACCAGCCTACCGACCATGCCTTCCTTCAGATTGGACGGGCGCAAGGCGCTCGTCACCGGCGCCGGGCGCGGGATCGGCCTGGGCGCCGCCACGGCCTTGGCCGACGCGGGGGCGGAGGTGACGCTCTGCGCGCGCTCTGCCGATCAGATCGAGGCCGCCGCCGAGGCGATCCGTGCCCGCGGTCAGAAGGCCGAGGCCCTGGTCCTCGACGTTACCGATACGGCCAAGATGCAGGCGGCCATTACCGAGAAGGGCCCGTTCCAGATCCTGTTCAACAACGCCGGCGGCAACCGGCCGCAGGAGCTTCTGGAAATCACCGAAGAAGACTATGACGCGATCATGGACCTGAACGTGCGGGCGGCGCTGTTCGTCGCCCAGGCGGTGGTCAAGGGCCTGACCGAAGCCAACCTTCCGGGCTCCATCATCAACGTCTCGTCGCAGATGGGGCTGGTCGGCGGGCCGAAGCGCACGGTCTACTGCGCGACCAAGCACGCCATCGAAGGCGCCAGCAAGGCCATGGCCTGGGAACTGGGGCCCAAGGGCATCCGCGTCAACACGGTCTGCCCGACCTTCATCGAAACGCCGATGACCGAAGGTATGCTGGAAGACGCCGATTTCGTCGATTTCGTCACGTCGAAGATCGCCCTGGGCCGGATCGGCCAGGTCGAGGATTTGATGGGTGCGGTGGTCTTCCTGGCGTCCGACGCATCGAGCCTGATGACCGGCTCGTCCCTGGTCGTCGACGGCGGCTGGACGGCCGCCTAGGCGGTTCGGGTCATGTGGGAAACCCCGATCACGCCCCGCGTGTCCGAAACCGACGGGGCCGGGCATATCAACAACACGGTCATCCCGATCTGGCTGGAAGCCGGCCGGCGGGAGGTTTTCCGCATCCTGACGCCGGATTTGAGCTTCGGGAATTGGCGGGTCGCTCTGGTCAATATGAACGTCGACTACCTGGATCAGACCTATTTTCAGCAGGAGGCCCTGGTGAAAACCTGGGTCGATCGCGTCGGCGGGAAGAGCTTCACGCTGTATGAAGAACTGTGGCAGGGCGACCGGCTCTGCGCCAAGGGCACGGTCACCTATGTCTATTTCAACTATGAAAAGGGCGCGTCTGAGGCTATTCCTGACGACGCCCGCGCGGCCTTCGCCTCCCATATGAAGGACGCCTGATCCCCCCAGTCCAGGTTTCACCATGTCCATCTTCGCCGTTCTGACCATCGCCCTCGGCCTGTCGGCCGATGCTTTCGCCGTGTCCTTGTGCCGGGGGGCGGGCGGGCGGTTCCGCACCTTTGGTTCCGCCGCGCGCATGGGCTTGATGTTCGGCGCCAGCGAGGCGGGGATGACGCTGTTGGGCTATCTGCTGGCCTCGCGGTTTGCCGAGTATGTCCAGGACCTGGACCATTGGATCGCATTGATCCTGTTGGGCGGGGTCGGCGGGCATATGCTCTGGGAAGCCTTCTTCGGCGACGACGAAGCGGATTGCGAGGACGAGCCGCCGCAGAAACGCAGCATTCTGGGCAATATCGCCACGGTGATCGGCACCAGCATCGATTCCGCCGCCGTCGGCGTCGCTTTCTCGGTGATCACCGTCGATATCGTGACCGCCGTCTGCGTGATCGGCCTGATGTCGTTCTCGATCAGCACCCTGGGCCTGATGATCGCGCCCCGCGTCGGGGGGTATCTCGGGCGCTGGGCCGAGGTCGCCGGGGGGCTCGTCCTGATCGGTATCGGCAGCTACATTTTCTATAGCCATACGATAGGTGCCGCGGCGGGCGCCTGATCCTGGAATTCCGGCGATTCCCGCCACGTTCCGCGGCCTATTGACCCGGCGGGCCCATGGGGCTATGTATGCGCGCCCTTCGGGGCATTTTTTGTTTGTCGCCGGCACCCCTGGAGGCCGGGACGTTTCTAGACTGATACGGAGTAATGCCATGTCTGGTGTCAATACCATGACGGCGGAACCCCGCGATCGGGCAGGCAAGGGGGCAGCCCGCGCAACCCGCCGGTCCGGCCGCATTCCGGCCGTGATCTACGGGGATCACAAGGATCCGATCCTGTGTTCCGTCGAACCCATCGAGCTGATGCATCAACTGCACGGCCAGAGCTTCTACTCGCAAATGATGGACCTGCAGGTCGCCGGCGATACGCACCGCGTGCTGCCGCGTGACGTCCAGTTCCACCCCGTGACCGACCAGCCGCTGCACGTCGATTTCATGCGCGTCGGCAAGGGCACGAAAGTGACCGTGATGATCCCGGTCTACTACGAGGACGAAGAAAAGTGCCGCGGTATCAAGCGCGGCGGCGTTCTGAACATCGTCCGCCACGAAGTGGAAGTGCGCTGCACGCCGGAGAACATTCCGGAATTCATCACGCTTTCCCTGGAAGGCCTGGACATCGGCGACGCCCTGCGTATTTCCGACGCCGGCCTGTCCAAGGAAGTTCAGCCGACCATCACCGACCGTGACTTCGTTCTGGTGACGATCGCCGCTCCGACGGTGGTCAAGGACGAAGCCGCCGAAGCCCAGGCCGAGGCCGAAGCCGAAGCCGCGGAAGGCGAGGAAGGCGAAGAGGAAGACGGCGAGGACAAGGACGGCGGCGAGGAATAAGCCGCCCGTTCTTCCTGGCTGGACCACGCCCGAGGAGGGCGTTCCATGTTGCTTCTGGTGGGGCTCGGCAATCCGGGTCCGTCTTACCGCGACAACCGGCACAACGTCGGCTTCATGGCCGTGGACGCGATCCACGGCCGCTGGCGGCTGGGCCCCTACCGAAGCAAGTTTCACGGCGATCTCGCCGACGGCGTGATCGACGGCGAGAAAGTCCTGATCCTCAAACCCCAGACCTATATGAACGAATCCGGGCGCGCCGTGCAGGCGGCCATGACGTTCTATAAGATCGCCCCCGCCGACGTCGTCGTCCTGCACGACGAATTGGACCTGGCGGCGGGGAAGCTGCGGGTCAAGAAGGGCGGCGGGCATGCGGGCCACAACGGCCTGCGCAGTATTCAGGGCCATGTCGGGCCCGATTTCCGCCGCGTGCGGATCGGCGTCGGCCATCCCGGCGACAAGGACAAGGTGGTCGGCCATGTCCTGAAGGATTTCTCGAAAGAAGACCGAACCTGGTTGGAGCCCCTGCTGGACGGCATCGCCGACGGCGCGGGCCTGTTGGTCAAGGGCGACGACGCCGGGTTCCAGAACAAGGTCGCGCTGGCGGTGAAGCCGCCCCGGCCGAATACGCCGCGCCCCGACGGCGCCGGCGCGAACAAGGAAAAGAAGGACTGACATGGGCTTCAACTGCGGCATTGTCGGCCTGCCCAACGTGGGCAAATCGACGCTTTTCAATGCGCTTACGGCGACGGCCAATGCGGAAGCCGCCAATTTTCCGTTCTGCACGATCGAGCCCAACACGGGCCGTGTTTCCGTGCCCGATGCCCGATTGGCCAAGTTGGCCGAAGCCGCCAAGTCGGCGAGCGTCGTGCCGACGCAGTTGGAATTCGTCGATATCGCCGGGCTGGTGCGGGGGGCGTCGAAAGGCGAAGGTCTGGGCAATCAGTTCCTCGCCAATATCCGCGAGGTCGAAGCGATCTGCCATGTCCTGCGCTGTTTCGAGGACGACAACGTCGTCCATGTCGAAGCCAGCGTCGACCCCGTGCGCGACGCCGAAACGGTCGAAACGGAACTCATGCTGGCCGATCTGGAAAGCCTGGAAAAACGCAGCGAGGGGCTGATCAAGCGGGCGCGCGGCCAGGACAAGGAAGCGGTCCAGCAGTTGGACCTGGTCAACCGCTGCCTGGATCTGCTGCGCGACGGCAAGCCCGCCCGCATGCTGGAATTGAAGGATGGCGAAGGCCGGGCCTTCCGCATGCTGCAGCTGTTGACCGGCAAACCGGTGCTTTACATCTGCAACGTCGATGAGGCCTCGGCCGCCGACGGCAATGAATTTTCGGCCAAGGTCGCTGAAATGGCGGCGGCCCAGGGGGCGGGGTCCGTGGTGATTTCCGCCGCCATCGAGGCCGAGGTCTCGACCCTGGACGACGAGGAAGAGAAACGGGAATTCCTGGAAAGCCTGGGGTTGGAGGAAACCGGTCTGGCCCGGGTCATCCGCGCGGGCTACGACCTGTTGGGTCTGATCACCTATTTCACCGCCGGCCCGAAAGAGGCCCGTGCCTGGACCATCGTCAAAGGCACCAAGGCGCCGCAGGCCGCCGCCGTGATCCACAAGGATTTCGAACGCGGCTTCATCGCGGCCGAGACCATCGCCTACGAAGATTACGTGAGCCTGGGCGGCGAGCACGGCGCCAAGGACGCGGGCAAGATGCGCCAGGAAGGGCGCGACTACGTCGTCCAGGACGGCGACGTGATGCTGTTCCGGTTCAACGTGTAGTCGGCCTGCCTTTGCTTACGACGATGGTTCTGTCCGTCCCTTGAAGACGATGTTCAATTTTTCCAAGGCGTCGGCGATGGGAATGAAGAAGTTCAGCCCCACGGACATCTTGCCGCTGCCGCTGATACCCGCATAACTGACGCCCACGGCATTGCCGTTGGAATCCAATAAGACCCCGCCCGAATTGCCGCCGTGGATGTCCACGTCGGCCTGGATGTCCTCCAGGCCCTGGCGGTTGCTGGCGAACTTACTGACGATTCCCTTTGATACGGTGCCCGACAGTTTCGGGTCGAGCGGCGAGCCGATGGCGTAGACTTCCTCGGTGATCTTCACCGGCGTCATGCGGATCGGGATCGGCAGGTGCCCGCTGGGTTCGACCTGAATGATGGCGACGTCGCGCTTGGGATGGCGGCGGATGACCTCGCCCAAAATCTTGCGCCCGGTGATCAGGCGCAGACGCATCAGATCCCGGTTCTCGGTGACGTGGAAATTGGTCATCACCAGGGTCGGCGTGATGAAGAAACCGGAACCGTGGCCGGAGCCGCTTTCGACGGTGACGACGCTGCGCCGGATGTTGTCGATGTAATTGGTGATGGTCTTGGCGCGCAGCGGCACACGGTCGATTTCCAGCGATACGTCGTCGACCTTGCGGATATCGGCATAAGTCGGCTCGGCCGATTTCAGCAAACCGATCAGTTCCTGATCAGCGGCCAGATTGCGGACCGCGCCGGCGAAGGCTTCCTGCAGGATCACCATTTCACCGCCGGAAACGCCCTGTTCCAGCTTTCCGGCGCCTTCGGTCGTCGTCTCGTAGACCACTTTGCGGTCGACGGTCGAAAACACCTGCCAGAGCACGGTGACGGCGCCGTTGCCGCTGACCGTGCCGCGCGGCAGCCCGGTCCAGACGTTTTGGTCCAGGCAGACGCGCATGGCGATTTTCTCGATCTGTCCGCCGATCAGGTAATCGGCCTGCACCCGGTCGTCCGATTGCGAGGCGAACATCTTGTTCGGGTCTCCGACGATGTTGAAGTTCAAAGCCTTCATCTCGCCGTAGAAAATGTCGGTAAACTCGACGTCGCGGGCGAGCACCCGGCCGCTGTTCCAGAACACGTTTCCGCCCGACCCGGCACAGCCGGTGAGCCCGAGGAAATCGGGTTCGTACTGTCCGATGGCGGTGCCGCGCTTGATCCGCACGCCGACGCGGTCGAACTTGATAGGTGCGAGCGCTTCCGCGTCCCGCATTTCAACGACGTCCTTGTCCTCGACCTTAGGCACGGGAACCGGGATCGTCTTGCATGCCGTCAGGGCAGCGAGTGCCATAAGTGCGCCGATCGCGCCCAGTCGCGGTGCTGTCATAATCATATTAAAAGGTGCCTCTTATAATCGGGATAAGTGCATCATAACTGGAATGCAGACCCAGGGTCGAGCGTTGATTGGTGTTTGATGACCATATTCCGGCTTTAGCGCCGCTTCGCCCTGCGCTAGGTTTACCGCCAATCGCACGAACCAATTCCTGACCAGGGAGGATCATTATGGGTAAGGACATCACGCTGACGGCGTCCGACGGGTTTGAGCTGCACGGCTACCGCGCCGATCCGGAAGGCACGCCCAAGGGCGGCATTGTCGTCATCATGGAAATTTTCGGTGTCAACGAGCACATCCGCGACCTTTGCGACCGCTTCGCCGAGGTCGGGTATCTGGCCGTGGCCCCGGCCCTTTACGACCGCTTCGAGAAGGGCTTCGAAGTCGGCTACACCCCGGACGATATCGCCAAGGGCCGGGTCATGAAGGACAAAGGCAACGAGAACTTCGACAACGTCCTGCTGGACGTCGAAGCCGCCCGCAAGGTCGCGGCCGAGGCCGGCAAGGTCGGCATCACCGGCTTTTGCTGGGGCGGCGTGGTGACCTGGGCCTCGGCCTGCCGTTTGGATTTCCAGGCGGCGGCCTGCTATTACGGCGGCGGCATCCTGCCTTACGTGAACGAACAGCCGAACGGCCCGACGATCCTGCATTTCGGCGAACACGATGCGGGCATCCCGCTTTCCGACGTCGATCAGATCGCCAAGGCCCACCCGGAATGCCCGGTGTACATCTATGACGCCGACCACGGCTTCCATTGCGACATGCGGGGCTCGTTCAAGGCCCATGCGGCGCAGGTCGCGTCGATCCGCACCTTCCGTCTGTTCGACGAACACGTGGCGGGGTAGAGACCGTGGCGGAACCGGGCAGGCCGCCCGTCATCGGCGTTATCGGCGGCAGTGGTATTTACGAGATCGACGGCCTTGAGAACACCCGTTGGGAGGCCGTCGCCTCGCCCTTCGGCACGCCGTCGGACGAACTGCTGTTCGGCGAATTGGCCGGCCAGAAAATGGTCTTTCTGCCGCGTCACGGCCGGGGGCACCGGATTCCGCCGTCCGGCGTCAACTACCGCGCCAATATCGACGCCATGAAGCGCGCCGGGGTGACGGAGATTCTCTCCGTCTCCGCCTGCGGCTCGCTCAAGGAAGAATTGCCGCCCGGCACCTTCGTCATCGCCGATCAGTTCATCGACCGGACCTTCGCCCGCGAGAAATCGTTCTTCGGCGAAGGGCTGGTCGCCCATGTCGCCCTCGGCCATCCGGTCTGCGGGCGGCTCGGCGACGCGCTCGAGGACGCCTGCAAGGAAGTCGGCATCGACGCCGTACGCGGCGGCACGTACCTGGCCATGGAAGGGCCGCAGTTCTCGACCCTGGCCGAAAGCAACCTCTATCGCAGTTGGGGTTGTGACGTGATCGGAATGACCAACATGCCCGAGGCCAAATTGGCCCGCGAGGCGGAGATCTGTTACGCCACTGTCGCCATGGTCACGGATTTCGACTGCTGGCACCCGGACCACGACCACGTCACGGTCGAGGCGATCATCAAGGTGTTGCTGGAAAACGCCGAAAAGGGCCGGACCCTGGTCAAGCAGGTGGCGCCCAAGCTGACGGGCCGCGCGGAAACCTGTTCCCACGGCTGCCATACGGCTTTGGAACACGCCTTGATCACCGCCCCCGACGCCCGCGACCCGGAGATGATCCAGAAGCTGGACGCCGTCGCCGGGCGGGTTCTTTAAAATACCGAGCAAGGAGACGACCCATGCCCAAGGCCTATTGGATGAGCCTGCGGATTCAAATTCACGACGCCGACAAGATGAAGGCCTATGCGGAGAAAGCCGGGCCCGCCATCGCCGCCGGCGGCGGTAAGTTCCTGGCCCGGGGCGGCAAGGTCAAGACGCTGGAAGGGTTCGAGCAGGGCCGCGTGGTCATCATCGAGTTCCCCGATTTCGACACCGCCGTGTCGACCTATCATTCACCGGCCTACGAAGACGCCCATTCCCATATCCTGGGGGGTGCCGTCGAGCGCGATACCTTTATCGTCGAGGGCGTTGAGGACGAGTTGCCGCGCGGTGACCTGCCGGGTCCCGTGGCTTATTGGATCGGCGCCCATATGACCATCCATGACGACGACAAGATGGCGGCCTACGTCGCCCAGGCGTCGGAGGCCATCAAGGCGGCCGGGTCGCGGCCCTTGGTCCGGGGCGGTCGGGTGCAGACCATGGAAGGCTTCGCGCAGAGCCGCATCGCCCTGATCGAGCATCCCAATTGGGACGTGGCCGCCGGGTATTACGACTCGCCGCTCTATGCCGAGGCGCGCAAACGCCTGGACGGCGGCGCGACGCGCGATATCTGCATTACCGAAGCGTTGAGCTGAGGCCGGCCCATGAACGTCGACGGGACACCGTACCGCACCATCTGGCTGGCCGAGGACGGCTGGGCCGTGATGATCATCGATCAGACGCGCCTGCCGTTCGAATTCGTCACCCGGCGCCTGGAAACGGTCGCCGACGCGGCGACGGCGATCGCCGACATGTGGGTCCGGGGGGCGCCGCTGATCGGCGCCACGGCGGCCTACGGCATGGCCTTGGCGATGCACGGGGATGCGTCGGATGCGGGCCTGAAGAAGGCCTATGACGAGCTGATGGCGACCCGTCCGACGGCGGTCAACCTGCGTTGGGCATTGAACGAGATGCGGGTTTTGCTGGCACCGCTATCCGCCGAACAGCGCGAAGCGGCGGCCTATACGCGGGCCGCCGAGATCGCCGACGAAGACGTCGCGATCTGCTCCGCCATCGGCGACAACGGCATGCCGCTGATCGCCGAGCATTGGGCCCGCCACGGCAAGGTCCGCCCGGTCAACGTGCTGACCCATTGCAANGCGGGNTGGCTCGCNACCGTCGATTGGGGCACGGCNCTGGCGCCGATCTACAAGGCCCATGACGCGGGCATCGATGTGCATGTCTGGGTNGACGAAACCCGGCCCCGCAANCAGGGCGCCAGCCTGACNGCNTGGGAATTGGGCCAGCACGGCGTGCCGCACACGGTGATCGCGGACAACGTCGGCGGCCATTTGATGCAGCACGGCCAGGTCGATCTTTGCATTACCGGCACGGACCGCACCGCGGCCTCGGGCGATGTCTGCAACAAGATCGGCACCTATCTGAAGGCGCTGGCGGCGCATGACAACAACGTGCCGTTCTACGTCGCCTTGCCGGGGCCGACCATCGATTGGACGATGCACGACGGCGTTCATCAGATTCCCATCGAACAACGCTCGCCCGATGAAGTTACTCGCATGACCGGGCGCACGGACGCCGGCGAGATCGCGACCGTGACGATCACGCCGGACGGATCGCCCGCCGCGAATTTCGCCTTCGACGTGACCCCGGCGCGGTTGGTCACCGGCCTGATCACCGAACGTGGCGTCGCCGAAGCCTCGGAAACCGGGCTCAAGGGCCTGTATCCGGAACAAGGCTGACCGTTCATGCGCTTACGTGCCCTTGCCGCGGTCCTGCTCGTGTCGCTGCCGTGGCAGGCGGCGGGGGCGGATATGGCGGGCGATGCGCAGCGCCTGATGCGTTATTGGTACGGCACCATCTGGGCGCAGGATTTCACCCAGGGCGATACCCTGGAATTGGACCTGACCTGCGACGGATCGGTCGAGCGGGTGTTCGCCTGGCGCGACGGCGTCAATCCCGAGAAAGAGGTTTATAACCTGGCCCTCATCGCGAAACGCGCCGATCCGCTGCCCGCACGTTGGGAAACCCTGCCGGATGCGTCGGCGATGCTGCTACCCCTCGATCTGGAGGTCGGCACGGGCGATCAATTCGCGCTCTGCGACAATCGCCAGAAGCCCTATGGCTCCGGTTTCGAGGCGACCGTGGTGCCCATTTCCGACCGTGCCCGCAAATCGTTCGGCCTGCCGCCGGCCTGCCGGGAATGGCTTCGGATCGACGACGGCATGTGCGATGCGATCTATGTCGGCTATGATCCGGGAAAGGGCATGTTCGTGCTCGACCGAAACTGACCACCCAACAAGCAAACGGAAACATCCCAATGAAGCTCTATTACCGTCCCGGCTCCTGCGCCATGGCCGCCCATGTCTGTCTCGAGGACCTGGGTATCGATTACGAAGCGGTCATCGTCGACGACGAGACGCTGGCCTCCGAGGAATACAAGAAGGTCAATCCGCGCAATCAGGTGCCCTCGCTGATCACCGACGACGGGCAACTGACGGAAAGCGTGGCGATCATGCTCTACCTCACCGATAAGTTCGGTGGCAGCCTGGTGCCCGCGCGCGGCACCTGGGAACACGGTCAGATGATGATGATGCTGATGTTCATGGCCTCGCAGGAGCACCCCGCGTTCGCCATCCAGATGCGGCCCTGGCGTTGGGTCGACGACGAAGACCATCAGGCGGCGCTGAAGGTCAAGGCGACGCAGAACTGGCAGACTTGCCTGACCCGCACCAACGGCTGGGCCGAGGGCCGCGAATGGCTGGTCGGCGACAAGATGACCCTGGCCGACTGCCTGGCCTGGGTCCACGCGCGCTGGGGCTTGAAAACCGAACCGAAAACGCCCGTCGCCTTCCCCGCACTCTGGGAGCTTGCCAAGCGCGTCGATGCGCAGCCGCTGGTCCGCAAGGTGCTGGAGCAGGAAGGGCTGAATCCCCTGGACGGATAAAGGGCCGGTTGCATGAAAGTCCTGATCACCGGCGGCTGCGGCTTCCTGGGCCAGATGATCGCCAAGGCGATCCTGGCGCGGGGGGAACTGCGTGGCCCGGACGGCAAAATGGCCGAGGTCGACAGCATCCAGTTGTTCGACCAATTGGCGCCCGTCACGCCCTTTGACTGGGCGGACAGCCGGGTGACCACGGCGGCGGGCGACATTTCAGATAAGGACACCGTCGCGGCCCTGGTCGACCGGGACGATATCTCGGTCTTTCACCTGGCTTCGGTCGTCTCGGCCGGGGGCGAGAAGGATTTCGATCTCGCCATGCGGGTCAACCTGCAGGGCGGGCTGAACATCCTGGAGGCGGCGCGTGCGCGCGCGGGCACGCCGCGTCTGGTGTTCTCGTCGTCGTTGGCCGTGTTCGGCGGCCCGGACCTGGCGAAAGAGGTCGACGACATGACCCGCCACACGCCCGAAACGACCTACGGCATGACCAAAGCCTTCGGCGAGCTTTGCATTAACGACTATACCCGGAAGGGCTTCATCGACGGCCGCACCGTGCGCCTGCCGACCATCGTGATCCGCCCGGGCGTGCCCAACGCGGCGGCGTCGGGCTGGGCGTCCGGTATCTTCCGCGAGCCGCTGCAGGGCAAGGAGCATGTCCTGCCCGTGAACGACGGCTTCTACATGATGCTGCTGGGCTACCGGAGTGCGGTTGAGGGCTTCCTTTGCGTCCATGACGCCGACAGTGACGCCTTGGGCCTGGACCGCACGGTCTGCCTGCCCAACAAAGCCTATGCGGTCGCCGAAATGATCGAGGCGCTGGAACGCGTCGCCGCCGAGGACGGCATCAAGCTGGGCCCCATCACCCGCGAACGGGATGCGTCGGTGGAAGCGATCTGCGGCTCCTGGCCGCTCAAGATGGACGCGACCAAGGCCCGCGCCCTCGGCTGTCCCGAGGACCGCGACCTGGACAGCGTCATCCGGGGATTCGTCGAGGATTTCCTGACGCCCTGATCCACACCGGAATTTCGGCAAAGAAAAAGGCCCCGGAAATTTCCGGGGCCTTTCTTCGTTTGGTTCTTAGGGACCGCGGCGTTGCCGACCGCACCATCCCAACGCCGCGGTGAGTTCGCGGCGATCAGATCCGGCTTAGTGGATGTCCGACCAGATCTTCCGCTTGAGCGCGTAGAGCATGCCCGTCAGCGCCAGCAGGAACAGCATCACCTTAACGCCGAGGCGCTTGCGCGCTTCGAGTTCCGGTTCCGCCGTCCAGGCCAGGAACATGGTCACGTCGTGCGCCATCTGCGAAACCGTGGCCTTGGTGCCGTCGGAAAATTCGACGCCTTCTTCGACCAGCGGCGGCGCCATGGCGATGACATGGCCCGGGAAGTACTTGTTGTAGCTGCCGCCCGGGGGCATTTCGAAGCCGTCGGGGGCTTCTTCATAGCCGGTCAGCAGGGCGTAGATGTAATCCGCGCCGATGGTGAACCCGCCCGGGTGCTTCATGGAGACCTTGATCACCGAATCGCCGCCCTGGGCGCGCGCCTTGGTGATCAGCGACAGGTCCGGCGGCGCCTTCCCGCCGTTGGCGGCGGCTGCCGCCTTGGCGTTCGGGAACGGCGACGGCATGGGATCGGACGGCGTCCGTTTCCGCATGAACATTTCGCCGTCGTCATTGGGGCCGTCCTCGATCTCATACTCGGCGGCCAGCGCCTTGACCTGGGCTTCCGAGTACCCGATGTCCGCCAGGTTGCGGAACTTGATCAGGTTCAGGGAATGACAGGCCGCGCAGACTTCCTTGTAGACCTGGTAGCCACGCTGGACCGAGGCCCGGTCGAAGGTTCCGAACAGACCCTTGAAGGTCCAATCCTGAACTTCCGGCTTGGGGCCGGCGGCCGCGGCATGGGCGGTGGTGGGGGCCAAAGCTGCGGCCGAAACGGCGGCAGCGGTGAGAACGGCCGCGAAGGCGGTCTTGATGGTTGGTTTCATCATGTTCCTTACTCCGCGGGCTGCGTGACCGAGGCCGAAATGCTTTCCGGCGTGGCCAGGGGCCGTTCCAGGACACCCAGGATGGGCAGGATCAGCAGAAGATGGGCGAAGTAGTAGGTCGTCGCGACCTGACCCAACACCACCCAGATACCTTCCGCCGGATGCGCGCCGACCATGCCGAGCACGATCCAGTCCAGCACGAAGATCCAGAAGAACCACTTGTAGACCGGGCGATACCGGGCCGAGCGCACCTTGGAGGTGTCCAGCCAGGGGATCAGGGCCAACAGGATGATCGATCCGAACATCGCGATGACGCCCGCGAGCTTCGCCGTCATCAGCCAGGACACCGGCCAATACAGGATGAACTCGTTCGTGAACGCCCGCAGGATCGCGTAGGACGGCAGGAAGTACCATTCCGGCACGATATGCGGCGGCGTCGCGAGGGAGTCGGCCGGGATGTAGTTGTCGGCCTCGCCGAAGTAGTTGGGCGCGAAGAACACGAAGAACAGGAAGATCAGCATGAACACGCCCATCCCGTACAGATCCTTGATCGTGAAGTACGGGTGGAAGGGAATGGTGTCCTGCGGGCCTTTCACGTCGACGCCCGTCGGGTTGTTGGACCCGAAGGTGTGCAGCGCCCAGATGTGCATGATCACCAGGCCCAGGATGACGAAGGGCAGCAGGTAATGCAGCGAGAAGAAGCGGTTCAGCGTCGGGTTATCGACCACGAAGCCGCCCCACAGCAGGGTCACGAGGCTTTCGCCGACCACCGGAATGGCCGAGAACAGGTTGGTGATGACCGTCGCACCCCAGTAGGACATCTGGCCCCAGGGCAGAACGTAGCCCATGAACGCCGTCGCCATCATGGCCAGCAGGATCAGCACGCCGATGATCCACAGCAATTCGCGCGGGTACTTGTAGGACCCGAAATAGAGGCCGCGGAAGATGTGGATGTAGACGGCGATGAAGAAGAAGCTGGCGCCGTTCATGTGCAGATACCGGATCAGCCAGCCGCCGTTGACGTCGCGCATGATGCGCTCGACCGAATTGAAGGCCAGCGTCGTATGCGGCGTGTAGTGCATGACCAGCACGATGCCGGAAACGATCATGATGATCAGGGCAAGGCCCGCCAGCGATCCGAAGTTCCACCAGTAATTGAGGTTCTTCGGTGCCGGATAGCCGGAGCCCACGGAATGATCGATGAAGGAGAAGATCGGCATGCGATGCTCGATCCACTTCACGACCCCGTTCTGCATGAATTTGCTTGTCGGTTGTTGTTCGCTCATGACGTCCCCCGTTAACCGATCTTGACCTGGGTGTCCGACTGGAACTCATACGTCGGCACAGGCAGGTTGAGAGGCGCCGGGCCCTTACGGATCCGGCCCGAGGTGTCGTAGTGCGAGCCGTGGCAGGGGCAGAACCAGCCGCCGAAGTCACCCTTCGGCTCGCCTTCTTTCTGACCCAGCGGAATGCAGCCCAGGTGGGTGCAGACACCGACCATGACCAGCCAATCCGGCTTGATCACACGATCCGCGTCCTTCGCCGGATCGGGCAGGGCGGCCGCATCGTCGGCTTTCGCCTGTTCGATCTCGGCCTTCGTCCGATGGCGGATGAACACCGGCTTGCCCTGCCAGACGACGGTGATGCTCTGGCCTTCCGCGATGGGGGCCAGGTTCACTTCCGTCGTCGCCAGGGCCAGGGTGTCGGCCGCGGGATTGAGGCTGTTAACGAACGGCCACAGGGACAACGCGGTACCCACCGCGCCGACCGTAGCCGTGGAAACCAGAAGGAAATCGCGGCGTGTCTGCTCGTCGATTTCGGCTGATGGCGGGGTGCTCGCCGTGTCGCTCATAAGCACTTCCCCTTAAATAAAAGGTGTTTTGATCTTGTGCACCGTTCCGGGCCGTAGAATTCGAGGTCCGGACGGCCCCCGTAACGTCACCGCCGAATTTAAGGGACCGGCGACTAAGAGGCAACGGCGCGGTGATCTTTCCCACCAGCCGAAATTGTGCGGACCCGGGGGCGCCCGCACGAACCGGCGAGACCTTATGTCGAGTAGGGCTTTCAGGCAAGGGCTAACTGGTGAGAAACGCTTGCAAAACGTGGGCATTCGCCGCTTCATGACCCGGCCATGGCCGGACCCATCGAAATCGCCCTGTTTGAACCCGATATCCCGCAGAACACGGGCGCCGTGATGCGCACGGCGGCCTGTCTGGATGCGCGGCTTCATATCGTGGAACCTTGCGGGTTCGTGCTGTCCGATGCCCGGATGCGGCGGTCCGGCATGGACTATCTCGACCATTTGGACTGGATCCGGCATGCGTCCTGGGACCGATTCCATGCCGCCATGGCGGACCGCCGTCTTGTTCTGCTGACGACACAGGCGGCGGAGACGCTGCCGGCCTTTGAATTCCGCGAAGGCGACGTGCTGCTGTTCGGCCGGGAAAGCGCCGGGGTGCCGGAAAACGTTCATGAGGCGGCGGATGCGCGCCTCCGGATTCCCCTGATGCCGGGTACGCGGTCCTTGAACCTGGCGGCCAGTGCGGCCATGGTGCTGGCCGTGGCGCTCGACCGGCTCCACGCCTTTCCGTCAAACGCTTGATCTCCGGGACGATCGATACCCATGACCGACGCTGCCTATTCCGACGCCCATAAATCCCGTGCCAAGGCCTGGTTCGAACGGCTGCGCGACGATTTCTGCCATGCGCTGGAAAGCGTCGAGGACGAGGTCGCGGGGCCCAACGGCACCAGCGCGCGCGAACCGGGCCGGTTCGAACGCAAATCCTGGGAACGCCCCTATAACGGCAAAGAGGGCGAGGCGGGCAAGATGGGTGGCGGCGGCGTCATGGCCGTCATGCGCGGCGGGCGGGTGTTCGAGAAGGCCGGGGTTAACGTCTCCACCGTGATGGGCGAGTTTTCCGAGGAATTCCGCGCCCGCATCCCGGGGGCGTCTGAAGACCCCCGGTTCTGGGCGTCGGGCATTTCGACCGTCATCCACCCCAATTCGCCGCATGTGCCGGCGGCCCATATGAACACGCGGATGATCGTCACGACCCAGGGCTGGTTCGGCGGCGGCGGCGATCTGACGCCGGTGTTCCGGGACGACGCCGACACGGCGCGGTTTCACGCCGCCCTCAAGGACGCCTGCGACGCCCATGACGACGCCTACTATCCGAAGTTCAAGGAATGGTGCGACACATACTTCTACCTGCCGCACCGGGGCGAGCCGCGCGGCGTCGGCGGGATTTTCTACGATCAGCACAACACCGGTGACTGGGAGGCCGATTTCGCCTTCACCCAGGACGTCGGCCGTGCCTTCACCGACGTCTATCCGGAAATCGTCCGCAAGCAGATGAACCGCACCTGGACCGACGAGGACCGCGAGGCCCAGCGGGTCAAGCGCGGTCGCTACGTGGAATTCAATCTGCTGTATGACCGGGGCACGATCTTCGGCCTGCAGACCGGCGGCAATACGGAAGCGATTCTGATGAGCCTGCCGCCGGATGTGGCCTGGCCGTAGGTTTCCACTGAAATCAGATCATGGTCCGTCCGCGCATAGCTGGCGCGATGCCGGGGCGGCGCATGGCCGAACCGGCCATCCCCATGCGCCGCAAACTGAAATAAACAATCTCTGGAAACGGCGCGGCGGCGATCCGCTTTCTGGGACCGCCGCCGGCGCTTGGATCGCTCGAAACGAAGCGTTTCGAATACGGTTTTTTATGGCCGCCCGTACGGCCTTGTTTTGAAACCACGATCTTTTTGCCGTGGTTATCAGAGGCCCGGTGAACCTACCGGGAGAAGGTTACTCAGCTGTTAACGTTTAGACGAAAACCGCCTAGCTGGACTTGGTCGACATCATCTGGTCGGCGGTCTGGATGACCTTGGAGCTCAGCTCATAGGCCCGCATGGCCTTGACCATGTTGGAAATTTCCTCGACCGGATTGACGTTCGAGGTTTCCAGGAAGCCCTGTAGCATGGTCCCGAAACCGCCCGTGCCGGCGATCCCGATCAACGGCGCGCCGGAGGCGGTGGTTTCCTGGAACAGGCTGTCGCCGATCGCTTTCAGGCCGCCCTCGTTGGGGAACCGGGCCATGGTCAGCTGGCCGACGTTCTGCGGCTGCGGCTGACCTTCAAAGCTGGCCAGGACTTCGCCCGAGGTATTGATGGTAACCTCGATGGCACCCTGCGGGATGGTGATGCCGCCGCCGACGGTCAGACCGTCGTGGGTGACCAACTGGCCCTGTTCGTTGAGCTGAAAAGCCCCCGCCCGGGTATATCCGGTGTCGCCGCTGGCCAGGGTCACCGGAATATAGCCCGATCCCTGAACGGCGAGGTCGAAGGGGTTGCCCGTTTGCTTCAGGTTGCCCTGTTCGACGACGCGGTAGAACGACGCCGTGCGCACGCCCAGACCGGCCTTGACGCCGGACGGCACGACGCCGTTGGCGCGCGAATGGGTGTTGTTGGGGCGTTTGTTGTCTTCGTAAACGAGATCGTTGAACGACGCCCGGCGGCGTTGATAGCCGGTCGTGTTCATGTTCGCCAGGTTGTTGGCGATCACGTCCACGCGTTGCTGCTGTGCCACCATGCCACTGGCGGCGATATATAGAGGATTCATTTTTTCCCGTTCCTTAATACGTTTGCCGTTGCCGGCGCCTTCGCCGGGGTTATCCCCGATCCCGGTATTGCACCTTTTGTTTCAATCCCCGTGCCACAATCTAGATTGTTGTAATTCAATGACTTAGGCGGGGAAAACGCGCGCCGGAACGGCAGAAAACGCCGCCGTAAGGGCAAGAATTGCCGGGTCCGGCGGCGGAAACGGGGCGGGACTTCGACTTCCGGCCTTGTCTTCCGCCCCGTCCCGCGCCACTTTCCGGAAAACCTTTTCCGGGCCGCTCGGTCCGGTCAATCGGTAGAGACAGTCCAAGGAGGAAAACCCATGCGCGCCTATTGGTATGACCGCGCCGGCCCGGCGGCCGACGTTCTGAATTTCGGCGATCTGCCCGACCCGGAGCCAGGCCCCGGCGAGGTTCGCGTCCGTACGGCCTTTTCCGCCGTCAATCCGACCGATGTGAAGCGCCGGTCGTCTGGCCGCGAACTCGGCAAGTTCTCGCCGATCATCCCGAATAACGACGGTTCCGGCGTGATCGATAAGGTCGGCGAGGGTGTCAACAACGCCCGCATCGGCCAGCGCGTTTGGATTTTCGGCGCGCAGCACGGCCGTCCCCACGGCACGGCGGCGGAATTCGTCGTCTTGCCGGCACGCCAGGCAGTGCCGTTGGCCGGCGACGTGACGCTGAGTCAGGGGGCCTGCGCCGGGGTGCCGGTGGTCACGGCCTATCACGCGTTGTTCGCCGATGGCGATATCTCGCGCAAGACGGTCTTGGTCACTGGCGGCACGGGCCGGGTCGGCGCCTATGCGGTGCAACTGGGCACTTGGGGCGGGGCGCGGGTGATCGCGACCTGCGGGTCCGAGGAAAACTGCGCCGAGGCCAAATCCCTCGGCGCCGCCGTCGCGCTGAACTACAAGGAGCCGAACCTGAAGGAACGGATCATCGAGGCCGCGGGCGGCCCCGTGGACCGTATCGTCGAGGTTGCCTTCGGCGCCAATACGGGACTTTTGCCGGATATCCTGAAACCCAACGGCACGGTCGCGACCTATGCCTCCGACGCCGTGCCGGAGCCGACCTTCCCGTTCAATCAATGGATGGGGAACAACGTGAATATCCGGATGTTTACGATCTACGAGCTCGGCGCCCAGCGGCAGGACGAGGTTTTGCAGGCCGTCAGCCCGCTGCTCAACGATGACAATCTGGTTCATCGGGTCGGCGAGCGCTTCGCCTTCGAGGACGTTGTGAAGTCCCACGAAGCAGTCGAGCAGGGTGCGGTACACGGTGTCGCCCAGATCGTGGTCGCCCCGGACTTGGCCGACCGCTGATCCCTAAACGCCGAACGGCCGCCCCCCGGCATTGAGGGGCGGCCGCGTCGGGCGGGGCGGTATGGGGTGGTGTCACGGTACGTCGACGACGACGACCTCCGCTTCGGTCACGGCGCGGATGGTGATGTCGTCCACGTCGGTGACGGCGGTGCCGGAGCGTTCGGGCGCCGGTCTGCCGTTGATCTCCAGCGTTCCCCGGGCGGGCACGATATAGGCGCTGCGCCCGGTGCCCAGGCGGTGGACGATTTCCTCGCCCGCCGTCAGGGTCGCCCCCAAGACGGCGGCATCCTGATGGATGGTCAGGGCGTCGGTGTCCCGATCCTCCGGGCGCCCGGAGGCGAGGATTTCCAGCCGTCCGTCCCGCGTTTCCTTGGGGAACTTGCGGGCATCCCATCGCGGCTCGATGCCGGTCTGATTGGGCTCGATCCAAATCTGGAACAGGGTCGTCGGGTCGTCTTCCTTGTTGTATTCGGCATGCAGGATGCCGGTGCCCGCCGACATGACCTGGACGTCGCCGGCTTCCGTCCGGCCCTGGTTGCCCAGGTTGTCGGCGTGGGTGATGGCGCCCCGGCGGACATAGGTGATGATCTCCATGTCGCGGTGGCCGTGCGGGTCGAACCCGCGGCCCGGTTCGATCGTATCGTCGTTCCAGACCAGCAGCGGNCCCAGGCCCGTNCGCGCCGGNTCGTANTATCCGGCGAAGGAGAAATGATAGCGGGCGTTCAGCCANTCGTTGGANAACCGGCCCANNTCGCCCAGGGGNGTGACGGTAATCATGGTCTTGNTGTCCTTATGGTTCAGGCCGCGTCGCAGGTTTCCATGTGATCGCGGCCATGCGGCGCGGTCAGGTCCTGGTCCGGGCCCTTGGGGATGATCCCCGTGGGGTTGATGGATTTGTGGCTGCCGTAGTAGTGCGCCTTGATGGCGTCCATATCGATCGTTCCGGCGATGCCTTCGTGCTGATAGAGATCGCGCAGATAGCGCGACAGGTTCGGGTAATCGGCGATCCGTCGGATGTTGCATTTGAAATGGCCGACATAGACCGGATCGAAGCGCAGCAGCGTCGTGAACAGCCGCCAATCGGCCTCCGTCAGGCGGGGGCCCGCCAGATACCGGCTTTCGCCCAGCAGGTCGTCCAGCCAATCGAGCGACGTGAACAGATCGGTCACCGCTTCGTCGTAGGCGTCCTGCGTGGTCGCGAAACCAGCCTTGTAGACGCCGTTGTTGACCGTGCGGTAGACGCGTTCGTTGACGGCGTCGATCTCGCCGCGAAGGTGGCAGGGATAATAATTCCCGGCCTTGGCACCGACGCCGTCGAAGGCCGAATTGAACATGCGGATGATCTCGGCCGACTCGTTGCTGACGATGGTTCCGGTCTTCTTGTCCCAAAGGGTCGGCACCGTGACCCGGCCGGTATAATCGGGCTTGGCGGCCGTATAGACCTGATGCAGGAAGCGGGCATCGTTGACCGGATCTGCGCCCGGCGCGATTTCCCAGCCGTTTTCCAGCATCAGCGGCTCGACCACGGTGACCGAAATCATGTCCTCCAAACCCTTGAGGGCGCGGAAGATCATCGTCCGATGGGCCCAGGGGCAGGCGGCGGCGACATACAGGTGATATCGCCCGGCCTCGGCCTTGAAACCGCCCTGGCCCGTCGGGCCGGGGTTGCCGTCCTTGGTGACCCAGTTGCGGAAGACCGAATCCTCACGTTGGAAGCGGCCGCCCGATTTCTTGGTGTCGTACCATTTGTCGTGCCATTCGCCGTTGACCAGAAGTCCCATGGTCTTGCTCCTTTCGTGTCTAGCGTGGTTGTGGTCTTGACGGCCTCAGGCCGCCTCGGCGGCGATCAGGCTTTCGATTTCGGCTTCGGCGGCCTGGATACCGTCCGTGCCCTTGCCCGTGCCTTCGGCGTAGACGACGGTGATGTCTTCCAGGCCGACGAAGTTCAGGACCCGGCGCAGGTAGGGCTCCAGGAGGTCCAGGTGATTGAACGGGGTGCCCGGGCCATAAACGCCACCGCGCGAGGTGACGATGTAGACCGGCCGGTCGGCCAGCAGGCCCTTGGGCCCTTCGCCCGTCGGCAGGAAGGTGCGGCCATAACGGGCGATGTGATCCAGCCAAACCTTCAGCAGCGACGAAATCCCGAAGTTGTGCATCGGCGCGGCAATGACGATGGGCCCGGCGGCGATCAATTCGTCGACCAGTTCGTCGGACAAAGCGATGGCGGCTTTCTGTTCGTCGGAACGATCCTCTTCCGGGGTGTAGAAAGCACCGATGGTGGTGCTGTCCAGGTGCGGCAGGGGATCGGCGCCAAGGTCGCGATGGACGATCCCGCCGTCGCCGGCGTTGGCCGCCAGTCCCTCGGCCAGGCGTTTGGCCAGGTTCGTGGAGACGGCATCGACCGTATTGGGGCTGGAGGTGATCAGGAGGATCGGTTGCGATTGGGCGTTTTCGTTGGCGGCGGTGGTCATGGCTCTGGTCCTTCATATCGAATTGTTTCGTTTGGCCCGCCAGCCTCGCCGGGAGAGGTGAAACCCGGTAGCGGCGGTGTTGAGAGGACCCTACGCCTGGGTGGAAAAGTAGACAATCAACCAAAATGGAATATGATTGTTTATTTAAAGAAACAATTGTGAGGGCCTGCAATGGATCAGCTGACGGGCATGGCGGTCTTCGCCAAGGTGGTGGAAACCGGCACATTTTCGGGGGCCGCGCGGGAATTGGGGCTGAGCAAGGGCGCCGTTTCCAAGCAGGTCGCGCGGTTGGAGGACCGGCTGGGCGCGCGTCTGCTTAACAGGACGACCCGGCGGTCCAGCCTGACCGAGGTCGGCTCCGCCTTTTACGAACGCTGCCGACGCATCGTTGCCGAGGCGGAAGAGGCCGAGTTGGCGGTGACCCGCCTGCATGCGGAGCCGCGCGGCACCCTGCGGGTCAACCTGCCCATGTCGTTCGGTCTGTTGCACGTCGCGGACGCCTTGCCGGATTTCATGGCGGCCTATCCGGAAATTCAATTGGACGTGTCGCTCGACGACCGGGTGGTCGATGTGGTGGACGAAGGCTACGACATGGTCATCCGCATCACGTCTTTGCCCGATTCATCCCTGATCGCCCGGCGCTTGGCGGTGTTTCGTGCCGTCACCTGCGCCAGTCCGGCGTATTGGGAAAAGCATGGCCGGCCGAAGCATCCCAAGGATCTGGCCGGTCATACCTGCCTGCTCTACAGCTATCTCTCGAACCTGGATGAATGGCGCTACCACGGGCCGGACGGGTCCATCGACATGAAGGTCGACGGGCCAATGAAGGCCAACAACGGCGACATGCTGCGGGCCGCCGCCGTGGCTGGGCTGGGTGTCGTGCGCTCGCCGACCTTCATCGTCGGCCGCGACCTTTATGAAGGACGGCTCGAGCCCGTATTGACGGAATTCGAGGAAACCGGACGCGGCATCTACGCCGTCTATCCCCATAACCGGCATCTCTCGGCCAAGGTTCGCGCCTTCGTCGATTTCCTGGCCGCGCGTTTCGGCGACACGCCGGAATGGGACCGCCCCTGCCCGGAAACCTGAAAAAATTGGATTTCGCCGGTCGGGTGTCGTGGGTTAGGCTCAAGACACAGGGGGGCGGACCGATTGGGGTTGGCCGATGCAGGACCATGCGATTCGACAGGATGTCCGAGGGACGTTCCTGGTCGAGGAATTACGGACCTTTCGCCTGGACAGCGGCAAAAGTTACGCCATCGTCGGTCACAACGAAAACCTGGGCCTGATCACCGATATCTGGTTCGGCAGCTTCGAGACCCGCGATCATTTCCGCGACGTCTTGGAATTCATCTGCGACCGGTTCGATATGGGGCGCTATCACCTGTGGCTGGCCGACCTGCGGCATATGTCCAGCGGCTTTCAGGAATCAGAGGACTGGTTGGCTGAATACATCTTTCCCCGCGTGATCGCAGGCGGTCTGATGCGCGAGGCTGTTGTTCTGCCGAAACAGGTCGAGGATCTGCCACCCGGCTTCGACGTGTTCGGATCGGCCTCGGCAGCCTTGAAGAAGATCACCGACGGACGGGTTCGCGGTTTCGACGATCTGGAGCAGGCGCGGGCCTGGTTGCTGGACGGCAACCGGCCCTGACCGCCGATACTCCTAGAACGGGACTTCGCCCTGCAGGATGACCCGGTGCATGACCCGGCCTTCCTTCACGTCGTAATCGCGATGGGCCAGATGCAGCGTGGCCCGGTTGTCCCACAGCACCAGATCGCCCGGCCGCCATTTATGGCGGTAGGTGATCTCGGGCGTGATGGTACGGGACAGCAGGTCGTTGATGAAGGTCTGGCTTTCATCCGGCGACATGCCGTCCATATGGGCGAGTTTGCCCGGATGGACGTAGATCGCTTTCTTTCCGGTTTCCGGATGGGTGCGGATGAAAGGATGGCGTTGCGGTTCCGCGGTCAGGGCCGACCGCGTCGAATCGTTGACGTATTCGGTGTCCTGTTCGATCACGTTGACGGTGATCATCGGCGCCAGGCGATCCTGTTCGTCCTGCGGCAGGCCGGCATAGGCGGCCTGCATGTTGGCGAACCCGGTATCGCCGCCCGTCGAGGGCAATTGCACGGCATAAAGGGCGGTCATCTTCGGCGGGCGGGCATGGTTGGTATGGTCCGTATGCCAGTCCTTGGCGCCGATCGGCACGATCTCGCCGTCCAGCACGCGTTTCGCCCGGCGGCTGTCCAGCACCGCGATCTTGGGGTGTTCCGGCATCAGCAGTTCGGTCAGATGCTGGTCCATCAGGTCGCCGAACAGGGACATGGCGTCGAGATACTGCGCCGGCGTCAAATCCTGATCGCGGACAACCAGGACAAGGTTCTCGTGAACGGCGTCTCGCAACGCGTTCATGTCTTCGTTGGTGATCGGGGCGGACAGGTCGATGCCCGTCGCCTCGATGCCGAGATTATCGGCAAGGGGGGTCAGTGTCAGGGCCACGGGATGTCTCCTCAGGGTTTTTGTTTTCCACAGCCAGCGGTAATGATACGCGCGCCCGACGCATATTAGATGTGAGAAATTCTCGGGTCAGGATTAAACGGCCGTAAAGGCCGTCGGAAACGCCGGGGTCAGCGGCCTTCGCGCCACCAGGCGGCTATCAGGGTGCCGAGCGCCAGCACGGCCAGCAACAGGCCGGACAGCAGCGGCACGTCCTTCAATCCGGTCACCACATAGGCCTTATGGGCGACCAGCCCGACCCAGCCGCGGCCCGCCTGATCGCGCCCCGGATCGACGCGGCGCAGGTCGGGAATACCGTCGGCCAGCCAGCGCACGGAGCCGCCGGTGCGTTCGGTGACCGGTTTGAGAATGTCTTCGGTCGCCCGCAGGTCCGACAGTTCCAGCGGGTTCAATTCGCCCGAGGCGACCAGGGCGTTCAGGTCGCCCTCGGCAAGCCGGTACAGGCCGATTTCCGTTGCCGCCACTTCGCCGCGCCACAGACCCGGCGCGGCGCTCTTCAATTCCATTTCCTGCGCGGCACCCGACGGGGCGGTGACCTGAACATGGCCGACGCTGTCCTTCAAGGTCCGGCGCTCCACCGTCAGCTTGCCGGCCCGTACCCGGGCATGGAGGCTTTCTTCTTCCAGGTCCGGTTCGCGCATCAGCCAATGGGCGAGGCGGCGCAGCAGTTCGCCCTGCGGCCCGCCGCCGTCGAAGCCGCGCGCCCATAACCAGATATGATCGGACATCATCTGCGCCACGCGGCCCTTGCCGATACGGTCGAGCAGCAGGATCGGCTGCTCCTGAACCCCGGTCATCAGGGTGTTGCCACCGGTCTTTTCGCCCGCGATCTGGCGGAACCAGCGGCCCCAGATGGGATCGGCCTTGGGATCGAAGCCGGGCCGCATCAAGGCCGCCGTCACCGGATGGCGCAGACCGATATCGGAAACCCGGGGGCGGTAGCCCGCTTCGACGACCTCGCCGGTCGGCTCGGCCGGCAGAATGTCGCGCAGCGGCGAATGATAGAGGCTCGCCCGCCCGGCGAATTCCGGGCCGACGGCCATCAACAGGGCGCCCCCCTGGCGCACCCGTTCGGCGATGTTGGCCAGATGCTGGGTCTGCAGCACGCCGCGCTTGAGATAGCGGTCGAAGACGATCAGGTCGAATTCGTCCAGCCGTTCGACGAACAGCTCGTGCGTCGGAAAGGCGATCAGGGCCAGTTCGTTCAACGGCGTGAAATCGTCCTTGTCCGGCGGGCGCAGGATCGTGAAATGCACGAGGTCCACCGAAGGGTCCGACTTCAATAGATTTCGCCAGGTCCGCTCCGCCGCATGGGGCTGACCGGAAATCAGCAGCACCCGCAACCGGTCGCGTACGCCGTTGACCGACACCAGGGCCCGGTTGTTGACGGTCGACAGCTCGCCTTCCGCCGGAGCCACCGACATTTCCGCCAGGGTCGGCCCGGCGTGGTCCAACTTGATCGTGTGGGTCTGGTCCTCGCCGACCGGAACCAGGGCGGTTTCCGTCTCGATCCCGTCGATCTTGAATTCCACCTTGGCCGTCGCCCGGCCCGTGGTGCCGTCCTTGCGGGCGTGCTTGTCCTCGATCCGGTAGGTGATGGTCACTTCCTTGCCGACGATGCCGTAGCCGGGGGCGTTCTTGACGACCAGACGGCGGTCCGTCTCGTCCCGCTTGCCGGTCAGCAACACATGCAGCGGCCCGCGCAGGCCCGCGTTTCGGGTGGTGGTGGCCGGCTCATCCGCTGCGCCCTCGGTCGCCTCGCCCCGCAATTCCTTCGGCAGGTCGTGAACCTGGCCGTCGGTGATGACGACGGCCCCGGCGAAGCGATGCGGCGAGATTTCCGCCGACGCCGTGGTCAAGGCATCCATCAGGCGGGTGCCCGGCCGGTCGTCGGCGGCGGAATCGGTGACCTCGACGACGCGGACCTCCAGGTCCGTCTGATCGTCGATGGCCGCCATCAGCTTTTCCTCGGCATCGGAAATCTGTTTCAGACGCTCGCCGGTTTTCTGGCTCGACGTCCGGTCGATGACGATCAATGCCTCGTCCGGCTGCGGTTCGCGCTGTTCATTGACGATCCGGGGATCGGCCAGGGCCAGCAGCAGCATGCCAAGAAACAGGAAGCGGAACAGCGAGCCCTTGGCCCGGCGGCTGACCCCGACGGCCAATAGCGCCAGGCCGAGCAACGCCACGACGGCCAGGAACGGCATCGGCACCAGGGGCGAGAATTGGATGGCGGCGGCGGTCATGGTTGCTGTTCCCTGGCCTCCGTCAATTGCCCAGCCGGCGGAGGATCGCCGGAAGGTGGACCTGATCGGCCTTGTAGTTGCCGGTCAGGACGTACATCACCAGATTGATGCCGAAGCGGAACGCCAGTTCCCGTTGGCGTTCGCCCCCCGGCACGGCGGGGTAGAGGGCTTGTTGCGTGTCTTCGTCCAAGGCCCAGGCGGCGGCCCAATCGTTGCCGCCGGCCAGCACCGGCGAAACACCATCGTTGACCCTGGCACCCGCCCGTTCGATCCAAAGCGGGCTGCCGGTCCAGCGGCCCGGGAAATCCTGCAGCAGGTAGAACGAGCGGGTCAGCACGTGATTGGGCGGGGCGACGACCAGCGGCGGGATATCGAGCTTCCGGGCAAGGGCGCGCAATTCGCCCAGGTCGGCACTCCCCGTGCGGTCGCGCGTGTCGAACAGGATCGTGCCGCCGTTCTGCAGATAGGCGTTGATCTTGGTCCGCGCCATCTCGGTCATGTTGGACGCCCCCGGCGCCACCGGCCAGTACATCAGCGGGAAGAACGCCAGTTCATCCGTGTTGGGATCGACGCCGCGAGGGTCCGCGAGTTCCGCCGCCGTCCGCCGCCTAACGATCAGCGACAGGCCGGTCAGGCCCAGGCGCGACACGCGGTCGACGTCTGGATTGCCGGTGATGACATAGGCCAGGCGTGTCTGGGTGCTGTTGGCGAGGGCGTCGTCGTCGCCGGTCTGGCCAGGCGCGCCTGAGGCCGCACCCGGCGGTGGGGCGATGGTCCTGGCACCCTGGGCCATGTCCTGCGCGGCGGCAGGGGCAGGCGCGATCAGGCCACCGCCGACGACGGCGAAGGCAAGCAGGGGGGCGGCCAGGCGCGGCGGGCGGAGTAATCCGCGCAGCCATAGGCTGATGGCGAAATCGGCGAGGGCGAGCAAGGCAGCCAGCATGAACAGCCAGGGCCGCAGGTCGATCGCCGGGCTGCCGCCGTAGACGGCGCGTTGGGCCGCGACGGACAATTCGCTTAAGGGGGCGGGCACGGCGGCTTCGCGGCCCAGGTTCAGGGCCCGGCGGTTGTTGCCCCGGCCATACAGGCCCGGCGGGTTTTTGGGCGAGACGGGGGTTTCGGCGAAGGTTTCCTGCGGGATCGAGGCCGTATCCGGCGGCGCGTCACCAAGTGCGCCGAAGGCGTCGAGCGTCTGGATCGGCTCCAGCGGCGGGCCCTGTCCGGCGTCGACCACGCCCTGGCTGAGGGCGACCAGCCGTTGCAGCATCTCGACCAGCAGGCCCGACAGTGCCAGGTTCGACCATTGCGTATTGGCCGTGGTGTGGAACAGCACCAGCCAGCCCTTGCCCTGGCGTTCGGCGGTGACCAGCGGCGTGCCGTCGGACAGCCGCGCCCAGGTCTTGCGTTCCAGGTCCAACGACGGCTGGGCCAGGACCTGACGATTGACCGTCACGTCGTCGGGGATGGGGAGGCCGTGAAACGGGCTTTCCGTATCGAAGGGGGCGAGCTTCGCCGGTTGCGTCCAGGACATGGCGCCGCCGATGACCCGGTCGCCCCGGCGCAGCGGCACGGGCACCAGGATCGTATTGCCGGCCGTGGCCTGTCCGCCCGTCGCCTGGGCCAGCAAAGGGCCGGCGAAGCGCACGGCAACGCCGCCGTCTTCCATCCATCCCTTGATGGCGGCGCGGTCGGGGCTGGCCAGGGTGCCCGGGTCGGGCAGGATCATCAGCGCCAGACGGCGGCGTAGCAGGCCGCCGACCGTGCCCTGGCGGATTTCGCTGAACGGCTCCAGCGCGCGGGTCAGATAGAACACGGAGGACAGCAGCGGCAGTTCAGCACCACCTTCGCCGGTGACGATGCCGACCGGCCGCCGACGCCAGCGTTCGTCCAGCAGCACGACGGAAGCCGCCGATCCGCCTTCCTCCAAATCCAGGCGGACCAGCCGGTTGATCATTTCTGCCGGCATGTCCAATTGCACCTCGGCCGCCGTCTCACCCGCCGGGAACGCCAGTTCCTCGCGCGCGACCAGACGCCCGTCGTCGGTGAAGGCGCGCAGGAAGGCCGTTTCCTCGGCGCGGTCGTCGGCCCTTTCGGCGCGCAGGGTGATCGACCCGCCGTCGAGCACCGGCGGGCGCAGAACCATCGGCGTGGCGGCGCCGGGGCCTCCCGTGACGACCGTCAGGGGCCCGAAACGGACGAGCCCCGTGGCGAATTCATCGGCGGCCCCATGGTCCAGGCCGTCCGACAGCCAGACCACTTGACCGCTCCGGTCTTGGGCCAGGGACGAGGCCGCCATCATGTCCAGGGTCTGCGGCCGGTCCGACGGCCAGGGCCGGGGCTGCAGCGCCTGTGCGAAGTCCTGGGCCTGGCGGGGGTTGAGGGTGTGAACCTGTTCGGTTCCGGCACCGGCCGGCGGGGCGGCGGTGGTGACGACGGTGACGGCGCGGCCTTCGCGGGCGGCCTGATCGGTCAACTGGGTCAGCAGGCGGTGGCGCTGGGGCCAGTCCTTGGCCGCCGTCCAGCCGTTGTCGACGACCAGGATCAACGGGCCCGAGCCCTGCCATTGCGCCGCCTGATTGATCAGCGGCCCGGCCGCCGCCAGGACCAGCAGCCCGGCGATGGCCAGACGCAACAGAATCAGCCAGGGCGGCGTCTTGGCGGAGCTTTCCTCGCGCGTGACGAGGCCGAGCAGCAGGCGGAACGGCGGGAAGGTCACCCGCGTCGGCGCCGGCGGCGTCAGGCGCAGCAGCCACCAGATGACCGGCAGGGCGGCCAAGCCCAACAGGGCCCAGTGGGCGGTAAAGGCGAAGGCGCCGAGAGAGAACATGATGTCCGAGCCTCCCCGCGCCTAGTGCCGGATGACCTGGGACAGCAGCTGATACAGCGTCATCAGCACCGTCTCCGGTGGCCGGTGGGTCATGTGGCGGGTCAGGCTCCAGCCGAAGGACCGCGCGACGGCGTCCAGCCCGGCCTGATGATGGGCCAGTTCCTCGGCATAGGCCTGACGGACGCTTTCGACGCGCCCGATCATGATCGTGCCTTCGCCTTCGGGCCCTTCGAATTCGACGCGGCCGTCGAACGGCAGGGTTTCCTCGGACGGGTCGAGAATCTGCACCAGATGGCCTTCGACCCCGTGGTCGGCGAGGCGCGCGATTGCCGTGCGGGTCTCGTTTAGCGGCGCCAGGAAATCGCCGAACAGCACGACCCGCCCGTGGCGCGGCACGAATTCGGGGCCGGGCAGGCTGGCCGTCTGGATGCCGTCGGGGTGTTCCAGGATCGAGGCCAGCCGCAGCAGCGTGTTGCGCCCGGTCGCCGGGATCATCCCCGATCCCATCAGCGCCACCCGTTCCCCCGCCCGGATCAACAATGACGTGAGCGCGAGGGACAGCACCTTGGCCCGCCATCCCTTGGTGCCCATGTTGACGTCGGACGAATATTCCATGGAGGGGGAGCCATCGACCCAGAGCCAGACCGACTGCGCCGCTTCCCATTCCAATTCACGGACGTAGACCGGGTCGGACTTGGCCGACTGCCGCCAATCGATGGTCTGCGTCGAATCGCCGAATTCATAGCGCCGGAACTGCCAGAAGGTTTCGCCCTGGCCGACGCGCCGGCGGCCGTGCACGCCCTGGCTCACCGTGGACGCCACCCGTTCGGCGGCGACCAGCAACGCCGGCAGGCCCGCGGCCGCGGTTTCGGCCTCGTGATGCAGGTCGGGTCTGTCCAGCGGATCAACCATGGATTTGCGTTCCGGTCAGCTCGTTTCCAGCTCCTATTCGATGATCTGGCAGAGGCGGTCGATGATCTGGCTGACGGACACGCCTTCGGCCCGCGCACCGAAGGTCAGCGCCATGCGGTGGCGCAGGATCGGCTGCGCCAGGGCGTAGACGTCTTCCAAGGACGGCGCCAGGCGGCCCTGGATCATGGCGCGCGCGCGCACGCCCAGCATCATCGCCTGGCTCGCCCGGGGGCCGGGGCCCCAGGACACGTAATTGCGGATTTCCGGCAGGTCCGAGGCATCGGGGCGCCCGGCGCGGACCAGCTTGAGGATCGCCTCGGCAACGCTTTCACCGACCGGCACGTGGCGGACCAGCGACTGCGCGCGCATCAGGGCCTTGGGGTCCATGACCTTCTTGGCTTCGACGGAATCGGCCCCCGTGGTCTTGATCAGGATTTCGCGTTCGGTCTCCAGATCCGGGTGCGTCACGTCGACCTGCATGAAAAATCGGTCCAACTGCGCTTCCGGCAGGGGGTAGGTGCCTTCCTGTTCCAACGGGTTCTGGGTCGCCAGCACATGGAACGGCTGTGGCAGGTCGTAATACTGCCCGGCCACGGAAACCCGATGTTCCTGCATGGCCTGCAACAGCGCCGATTGGGTGCGCGGGCTGGCGCGGTTGATTTCGTCGGCCATCAGCAATTGGCAGAACACGGGGCCTTTGACGAAGCGGAACGACCGTTTGCCGGTCTCGCTTTCTTCCAGGACTTCCGATCCCAGAATGTCCGCCGGCATCAGGTCGGGCGTGAACTGCACGCGCCGTTCTTCCATGCCGAAGACCTTGCCCAGCGTTTCCACCAGGCGCGTCTTGCCCAGGCCGGGCACGCCGACCAGCAGGCAGTGCCCGCCCGCCAGCAGGGTGATCAGCGATTCCTCGATCACCGTTTCCTGGCCGAATATCACCCGGCCCACGCCTTCGCGGACCTTGGCCATGTCGTCGACGAGGCCGTCGATGGCGTCCACCAAGTCGTCGGTGTTGCCACTGTCGCCTGTTGTCTTATTCTTGGAGTTCTTGGTGCTGGTCGTCACGGAAAGCGCCTCCGTTCAAGAAACGGCGCGACGGGGCCGATCCCGCCCGCCAGAAAATCCGCGTCACTAGAGACCGCGTAGTTGGGAATAGCGTATCACCGAAACCATGTCCGAAAACACTCCGGATCTTAGCTCTTTCATCGGCGACGCCGCGCCCGGCGGCGAAGCCCCCGCGCCCGTTGGCATCGCCCTGCGTCCGCGTCAGACGCTGTGCGGCGATATCGACATGCGCATCGGCCTGGACGGTACCTGGTATTATGCCTCCTCGCCCATCGGGCGGAAAGAATTGGTCAAACTGTTCTCCACGGTCCTGCACCGGGACGACGCGGGCGATCATTGGCTGATTACCCCCGCCGAGGTCTGCCGAATCCAGGTCGATGACGCCCCCTATCTGGCGGTCGAGGCGACGGTCGAAGGGTCCGGCAAGGACCAGAAAATCACTCTCAGGACAAATATTGACCAAACCGTGGCAATCGGCGCGGACCATCCGTTGCGCGTCGAAGTCGACCCGGAAACCCTGGAGCCGCGCCCTTATGTCGGCCTGGAACGGGGGTTGGAGGCGCGCCTGACGCGGTCGGTCTATTACCAATTGGTCGAACTTGCGGTTGAAGAAACGGTCGAAGGCGCGAATATCTACGGTATATGGAGTGAGGGCCGGTTTTTTTCCATCGGCCGTCTGGAACAAGAATAAATGATGGCGAGGATCGGCAAGAGATGACGGTGGACCTGACCCCGGATTGGCTGATCGACCGGTTCCGGTCCCTGGACCTGGACCCGGAGATGCAGCGCGGCGACCATGACCTGAACCCGGGCATGACGGTGTTGGACGATCTGACCCCGGCCGCCGTGCTGGTCCCCTTGGTCGCCCATGCGGCGCGGGTCACGACCCTGTTCACGCAGCGGACTTCGCATCTCAAGCATCACGCGGGGCAGATCAGCTTTCCCGGTGGCCATGCCGACCCGGAAGACGACGACGCCGTCGATACGGCGCTGCGCGAGATGGAAGAAGAAGTCGGCCTGCACCGCCGCCATATCCGCGTCATCGGCCAGTTGGACCCCTACATCACGCGGACCGGGTTTTCCGTCATCCCCGTGGTCGGTCTGATCGAGCCGCCGTTCGACGTGGCGCCCGATCCATACGAGGTCGAGGACGTGTTCGAGGTGCCGCTCGATTTCCTGATGAACCCGGCCAACCACCAACGCCACCGGCGCGAAGTCAACGGCACGCGCCGCGATTTCTACGCCATGCCCTATGGCGAGCGGTTCATCTGGGGCGCCACGGCGGGGATGGTCAAGAATCTCTATGATGTGCTGGTCGGCGGCGGGCCGGATCCGAACTTCCGACGCGATTTCCAGGGTGCCCGTCCGGCGCCGGGGGGCGACTAGTGGTCCGCCTGTTGCTGAATTATATCCTGCCCCTGGTCCTACCCACGGCGGCCTATCTTGCCTGGGTCTGGTATTACCGCAAGCGGGCCGAAGCGCTGGGTGGCCAGCCGCCGGAAGTCACTCGGGGGGCGTTGTTCTGGTGCCTGGTGGTCGGCCTGGGCCTGATGATCGGCGGTCTCGTGACGCTTGCCGCCACCACCGGCGTCGGCCCCGGCGAAGGCGGGTATCAGTCGCCACGCCTGGAAGACGGCCGTATTATCCCGCCCAAGTTCAATTGACCGGCCCGACCCGTGGGCCGGGTGACGGGGTGTGACGGTGGAAGACGACTACGTCGAAATCCGGGGAATTTCCCGCGACCCGCTGGGGAAACTGGCGGTTCAGGGCTGGCTCGCCTGGCCCGAGACCGATGCCGTGGTCGCGGCCCTGACCCAGGACGGGGCGGAGGTCCGCTTCGTCGGCGGCTGCGTGCGCGACGCCGTCGCCCGCCGTCAGACGCCCGACGATGCCGTCGATATCGACATGGCGACGCCGTTGGCGCCCGAGGACGTCATCGCGCGGTTGGAGGCGGCGAATATTCGGGTCATCCCCACGGGCCTAAAACACGGCACGGTGACCGCCGTCGTCGGCGACCGTAAATTCGAAATCACGACCCTGCGCCGCGATACGGAAACCGACGGCCGCCACGCCCGGGTCGAGTTCACCGACGATTGGATCGAGGACGCCCGGCGCCGCGATTTCACCTTCAACGCCATGTCCTGCAATCCCCAGGGCGACGTCTACGATCCGTTCGAAGGCATGCCGGACTTGGCGCACGGCATCGTCCGTTTTGTCGGGCGTGCGGATGAACGGGTGCGCGAGGACTATCTGCGCATCCTGCGGTTCTTCAGGTTCTGGGGGGCGTACGGACGGCCGCCGGCGAACGCCAATGCGTTGGCCGCCTGCCGCGCCCATGCGGCCAAGCTGACCGAACTTTCCGGCGAACGCGTGCGCGAGGAGCTTTTGAAAATCCTCGCCGTGCCGCAACCGGCCGAGGTGATCCTGTTGATGCGCGGCTACGGCGTGTTGGACCAGATCCTGCCCGAGGCCGGGCAGGTCACGCGGCTGCGTCTGATCAATTGGCTGACGACCCGGGCGGTGGTGCTGGACGGTGTGGCGCCCGACGGCCTGCGTAATCTGGCGGCCTTGCTGGACACGGACGCCGACGGGGTCGCCGGGGTGGCGGCGCGTCTGCGTCTGTCCAATGCCCAGACGGATCGGCTGATCACCCTTGTCGCGCCTGAGGAAAAGCCGACGCCGGACCTGGGGAACGTCGACCGGGAGAAGCTGTTGCGTCACATCGGGACCGAGACCTTTCGCGATCTGGTATTGCTCGGCTGGGCCGACGAAATGGGGGGTATGACGCGCCTGCCCAGTGCGCGGGCCGCGGCATGGACCGAATTGCTGTCCTGGGCGATGGCCTGGGAGGGGGCGGCGTTTCCGCTCAAGGGGCAGGACATGCTCGATTTGGGGGTTGCCCCGGGCCCGCGCGTGGGCGAGGTTTTGAAACGGGTTGAAACCTGGTGGGCGGACGGCGGCTATTCGGCGGACCGGGGTGCCTGTCTGGTGCAGGCCCGCGCGATCATCGGGGGAGACCATTCGACATGACGACCATGCGTATCTGTTTCGTGGGCGACAGCCTGACCAACGGCACGGGCGATGCGGCCTTTCTGGGCTGGCCGGGGCGGTTGTGCCGCCGCGAGGTCCAGGCCGGGAACGACATCACCTGCTACAATTTGGGGATTCGCGCCGAGACCACGGAAATGATCCGCGCGCGCTGGCGTGCCGAATGCGAGCCGCGCCTGCCCGAGGTTTTTCCGGGGGCCTTGGTCTTCGCTTTCGGGACGAACGATACGGCGGTGGAGGACGGGGCCCCCCGCGTTGCGTTCGACCGGTCGTTGGAAAACGCGCGGTCGATGATTGCCGAGGCCATGGATTGGAAGCCGACCCTGTGGATCGGCCCACCCCCCATTGATGAAAGCCGCCAGCCGTTCCAGGCCGGGCCGGGCGCGCCGGTGCGTGATTTTCAAAACGCCCGCATCGCCGAGATGTCCGATGCCTTCGCCGAGATCGCGGCGGAAATGGGTGTGCCCTATCTCGACCTGTTCACGCCGTTGTCCGCCGACAGCGACTGGGGCCAGTCTTTCGCGGCGGGGGACGGCGTGCATCCGCCGGACAACGGTTACGCGATCATCGCCGAGCGGGTCGCCGGCTGGGATTATTGGCGGAGCTGGTTCCCCGGCGCGTGACGGCGGCCTGAACGTCCGGATATGCGGGCCGGTATATGACCTCCGGCTAGTTGACAGATTCTGGACTAAAGGCGAGCATTCCTGCCTTCGCGACCTCGCGCGCGACGCCAAGTATTTGGCGATTACTGAAAATGAGATGTCGGTAACAGTAACGGCAGGAAACAACCGCAATGGTTGAAATTGTCAGCGCCCCGGTGTCACTGGATGACCTCGCGGCGGCGGAACTCCAGGAAATGCTCGCCTATTGGCAGGGGTTGGCGCAGGACCGGATTGCGCCGTCATGGCACGAGGTTGAGCCTTTGGAAATGCCGGCCAAGCTGTTGCCCTACCTGACGGTCGTCGAGGTGCGTCAATCGCCGCTCGATTTCGTTTACGTATTTTATGGAACCGGGCACCTGGCGCTGAAGGCGCGCGACCTGACGGGCCATTCCATTAACGACACGCTGCCCGGTGAGAATTGCCCCATCGTCTTCGAACAGTACCGCCGCACTTTGGAGGCGCGTAAGCCGATGGCCTTCCGCCGCCGGGTGACGGATACGGACATGGCGACCGAGCCGACGCAGACGACCCTGCGACTGCCACTGTCGGCAGACGGCGAGACGATCAATTGGATGATGTCGCTGAGCGACTTGCGGGGCAGCCCGGAAATGCGCGGATTTTATCAGACCTATGGCCGGGAACGGCCGTTTCGGGCGCTGGCCGCCGCGCGCTGACGGCGCCGTCAGAACCGCTTCAACCAATCAGATACAATGGCTTCTTCGGCCTGTTCCGCCGCGTCGATCCAGGCGCGGGCGCGCATTTGTTCTTCGGGTGCGTCGCGGTCGGCATCGCTCAGGGCGTCATAAGCCGCCCGCGCCGCCGGATCGGCGATGTATAGGGCGAACACCCGGGTTCGCCCGGTGCCGTCCATCAGATAGCCGACCAACCCCTTGGCGTAATGCATCGTGCCGGTCTTGGCCCAAAGGCGTCCGACGGCGTCCTCGGTCAGAAAACGGTCGCGGAAGGCACGGCGAAATCCGGCCGCGGGGAGGAAACTGGCGAAGGGCCAGCCCCCGTATCGCCGCCCCTGGGCAAAGCGCAGAACCGCTGCCATCTGGGCCGCCGTGACCCGGGATTCGCGGCTCAGCCCCGAATGGTTGAGCAGCCGCCAACCCGTCCAATCCATCCCGCCGAGACGGGTCGTGACGGCCTGGTGCAACCAGCCGGATAGCGCGTCGGCGGAGGTTTCGAGGTTTTCCGGGCGGCCCTTGTACAGGCGCGCCGCGGTCAGGCCGATCAATTCCGCGACCAGATTGTTCGAATGTTGCAGGCCAAGGCGCACGACCTCCGACAGGGGCAGGCCCAAAACCTGCGCGACCGGTGCCGCGCCTTTGGGAGCCGTCCCCGCTTCGGGCGGGGGCAGGGCGATTCCAATCTGCCCGGCGAGACGGCGGAACAACGCCGCCGTGGCTTGGCCTGGGTCCTTGACCGGCAGGAACCGGTCCCCGGTTTCCGGTGCGTGCCCGGCCAGGCGCCAAGTGTCGTCGGTGGCGGTGCGGCCATCCCATGTCACCTCGCGGCCCGCGCCTGCGGCGCCGGGCCCCCGGCGAACCTTGAACTGGGTGAGCGGCGGCAGACGTTGGGTTTGCTGCACCTCTTCGCCGTCCCGCCACAGCAGCCGCCATTGATTGAAGTCGACCGCCAGCGCGCCGATACCCGGATTGTAGCGGGCCTCTGCCGGCTGGTTCGGTTCGATGGACGGCTGTTCGGGCAGAAGGCTGGCGTCGTAGAGGAAGCGGCCCGTGACCCGGCGCAACCCCAGATCATGCAGGCGCTGGGCCAGGCCCAACAGGTCCTGGGGGCCGAGCAGGGGATCGCCGCCGCCTTTCAGGATCAGGTCGCCCGTCAGGACACCGCCGGCGTCCGGTGTCCCCGTCGCCAGGACGCGGGTTGCGAAACGATAGTCCGGCCCAAGCAGTTCCAGGGCCGCAATCATCGTCGCGGCTTTGGCGGTCGAGGCCGGGATCATCGGCCGGTCGGGTGCCTGCGCCGCGATCTCGGCTCCCGTTTCTCCATCGAGCAGGGCATAGGAGACGACCGCGCCGGGCCCAAGGGCGGCTATCGGGTCCGGCTCGCCCCCGGAAACCCGATTGTCGGGGGTGCCGGTACAGGCCGCGGACAACAGACCGAAGGCCAGGCACAACATTGCCGCCCATGGCCGCCCCAACCCTGTCGGGCGGCGGCCAAGATGTTGAAATGGTTTAACTTGCGATGATCCGTCCATTACAATCACAGCCAACAATAACCGCCAGATTGGAGGGATGCATGCCCTATGTGGTGCGCGACGGCGAGGGGAACGTACGGGCCGTGTTCGATACCCCCGTCGAAGGTGCGGAAGAGGTCGCGCCGGACGATCCGGGGCTTGCCGCCTTCGTCAATCAGAACGCCCAGACCGGTATGGTCCTGGACGAGTGGGTTGAATCGGATTTGGCTCTCGTCCGTGTCGTCGAAGACGTGGTCGAGGTTCTGATCGACAAGGGCGTGTTCATGTTCAACGAACTTCCGGCCGGCGCGCAGAAGAAACTGAATACCCGGCGCGGCCGTCGTAAGGAAATGGACCTGATGGAAAGTCTGTTCGGCGAGATGGCCTTGCCGGAAGACGAGGACCCGAGCGGGGGGCAAGGTTCCGGTGGCGGCCAAAGTTCCGGCGGCGGCGATTCCATCCTCTGATCGCGGATCGGCGGACGGTCGCTTATTCGTCTTCCTCGGGGTCGTCCGTTTCTGCTCCCGCACTGTCTTCTTTCCCCAGAGTGACCAGATAGAAGCCGCTGCCCGCGTGATGGGGCAGGGGGCTCAACTTGGACAGTTGGCCCTTGCGCCGAAGATCCAGCAGCAGGCGGCCGATCGGCTGGAACAGGGTTTCGCCGGTATCGGGGCCGGCCGGGTCGAGCCGCACGACCACCGAACGCGGTGCGCGAAAGCGCGAACGTTCGATCATTCGAACCACCGATTCCGTGGAATGGGGCAGGTCCAACCCGCAGAGGTCCAACTCGTACTCCGCCGTGTCGTCGTATCCGGTCAGGCGTTTCAGATCGACATCGTCCATTTCGGGTTTGTCGTCCGACAAGGGCTCAGCACCCCAAAGCTTCGGCCAGATCCTCGACGGAATCGACGATCACGTCGTAGTTCGACGTGGCTTCGAAATCCTTCACCTGATCGACGCCGTATTCCGTCGGCCGGTTGATATAGCCCGTGCGCAGGCCTTCCTTGCGGGCGGCTTCCAGGTCGTCGTTATGGGCCGCCCCCATCATCACCTCGCCCGGCTTGACGCCCAGCAGGCGCACGGCGTTGCGGTAGACCTCGGGATCACGCTTGTAGGCCATGTGCATGTCCGATGAATAAATGAAGTCCCAAGGCAGGCCCGCATGTTTGGCCATGTTCGCCAACAGCATCAGGGAGCCGTTGGACAAGGGAGCGATCAGGAATTTCTTTTTCAGGCGCAACAGGCCCGGAATGCTGTCCGGCCAGGGCGACAGGCGGTGCCAGAACAGATTGATCTCGGCTTTTTCGTCTTCGCTGAACACGCCGTCCAAGCCGAATTCGGGGAGAATTTCCTCCAGCCGTTCGCGGTGAATGACGTCCAGCGGCGTCCAGGCGCGCTGGCCCGAAATCACCCGGTGCAGCCCCGGCCGGTAGCCGGCGCGCCAGGCCCGGGCGAAAGCTTCCCAATCGACGCCCTCAATCCCCTTCTTCTTGGCCAGGGCCTCGCCCATGCGGGTGACCGACCCGCGCCAATCGGTGATCGTGCCGAAGGTGTCGAACACGACCGCCTTCACGTCCTGCAATGCTTCGTTCGGTGCCATGAATTCGTATTCCGTCCTCTGAATGCCCGCCCCCCGATCACATAACCGTTTCCGGGCCCCGACGCCAGGGGGTGGCGGGAACCACTTTACGGCGGCGCGTGCCGGGTGTTTCATATCGTCATGGGAAAACGCGGTTGGGCGGCGTGCGTCGCGGCGTTGCTGATGACGGCATCGCCGACGGAGGCCAAGGAGGTCTTGGACGTCGACCTGGAACTGGTGCTGGCCGTCGACGTTTCCGGCAGCATTGATGACGACGAAGCGCGGCTTCAGCGCGAAGGCTTCGCCTCGGCCATCACCAACGGTCATATCCTGCGGGCGATCCGCTCCGGTCCCTTGGGCCGGGTCGCCGTCACCTATGTCGAATGGTCGGGCCTGGACCGCCAGCATGTCGCCGTCGATTGGACCGTCATTGCGGACGAAGACGATGCCCGCGATTTCGCCGACGCGATCGTCGGGTCCACCGGGTTCCGCGGCCAATGGACCTCGATTTCCAGCGTCATCGACGAAAGCCTCCGGCTTTTGGAGGAAAACAAGTACCGGGG
>NZRL01000204.1 GCA_002696205.1 Rhodospirillaceae bacterium
TGCGCGAGCGGCAATATCTTACGGACGTAGCGCGGCGTCACGCCTTCGGCTTCGGCGATCTCGACAGTGGATCTAACGTCTCCGAGAACCAATTTGCGGTTCCACACGAATGCCTTCGCGACGGCGCGAATTAAAGCCGGGTCCGGTCTTGCCGGGCGCTCCATAGGTTCGTTGGACAAAATGAGGCGCGTTTCCACGCCGCGCCGCTTGATCTTATAGGGGCAAGAAATCCTATAAAGAGCCTTCTCGATTTCGGACGAGCCCGCATCGACCGACAGTACGTTCGCAAGACCGTGTCGATCTATCGAAAGTTCTATGGACTCTCGCCCGACTTCGATGCGGGAAACGATAGCGTGCACGACCATCTTCCGCGCAGTATGGTCGTCCATGCCGAGGCGCCTCGCCGCCTCCTTCGACCGATCCAGAAGTGCGCGGCGTTCCGCAACATCCCCAGTGCCTTGCGGGAGTGCATCGAACAATCGCGCGGAATCTTTCAGAAGGCTCACGACCTGGCCGACTACGAGGTCTTCGATTTCGCGACCCGGCAAACGGATCGCCGACATTCCATCTAGTCGGCCTCTGACGTAGTAGCGGTATCTTACGCCCTGCTTATTTGCATGACTCGGCGTCAGCGGATTTCCGGCATCGTCGAACAGGAGCCCCGTCAACAAGCTCGGGTCTTTCACATTGTTTCCAGATCGGCGCTCGACGGCATTATCGTTCAGCAGCGACTGCACACGCTCCCAAAGCTCGGGATCGACGATGGCGTCGTGCTCACCGGGATACGATTTGTCCTTGTGAACGATCTCTCCCAGGTAGATGCGGTTCGACAGAACTTTATAAAGCGCGCCCCGCGAAAACGATTTCCCACCGGACGCATGCCCTGTCTTGCTGATGCGGACCTTGCTCCGGATACCGGCCGCATCCAGTTCGGCTTTAAGCGCCCGCACCGACCCGAGTTCCAAATACCGAGCGAAGATATGCCGAACGGTTTCGGCCTCTTCCGAATTCACGATCAGTTTCCGGTCCCGAGTGTCGTAGCCGAGCGGCAGATTGCCGCCCATCCACATGCCTTTTTTCTTAGAAGCGGCGATCTTGTCTCGAATACGTTCACCTGTGACCTCCCTCTCGAACTGCGCGAAGGACAGCAGCACGTTCAGCGTCAGCCGCCCCATCGACGTCGTCGTGTTGAATTGCTGCGTCACGGAGACGAAAGAAACGCCCTTGGCATCGAACGCTTCGACGATCTTAGCGAAGTCCGCCAACGACCGCGTCAGGCGATCTACCTTATAGACGACGACCACATGCACCTTGCCCGCGTCGATGTCGGCGAGAAGCTTACGAAGGCCCGGGCGTTCCATTGTGCCACCCGAGAACCCGCCGTCATCGTATAGGTCCGGGAGCGCCTTCCATCCTTCGTGCCGTTGGCTCGCAACGAACGCTTCACAGGCTTCCCGTTGCGCATGGAGGGAATTAAACTCTTGTTCCAGCCCCTCCTCCGACGATTTGCGGGTGTAGATGGCGCAGCGCACGTGTTTGCGATCAGGCGGCATCGTTGCGCTCCGGGTCTCTCAGGCCGAAGAACGCCGGTCCCGACCAGCGGGTACCGGTGATCTCTCGGGCGATGGCAGACAGGCTCCGATGCTTATGGCCTCGGTAGTCGAAGCCTTTCTCCAGCACGCGGACTTCGTGGGTCTCGCCGTTCCATTCGCGCAGCAGCGTCGCCCCCGCACTGAGCTTGCGCACCTGCATCGGCAACGCCTCAATCCGGGCATCCGAGACGGCCAACCGTTCCAAATGACGGACGGTCGCAGCGGGCAATTTCGGGCCGGCCCGTTCCTGGATACGGTAGGCCAGCACCGAGCGCATGTAGGCGTCGCTGGCCCGCGCCGGCGGCGGACGGCCCAGGTCTTCTTCCCAGGCCGCCCGCAACCGATCCGTAGCCACAGCGTCGAGATCCTCGAGCCTAATCATTTCCCGGACGCCTCGGCGACACGATAGATCGTGACTCCCTTCGCGTCCTTCGAGCGTTCGATGGCATGGCCTTTCTTCCGTAACCCGGTGAGGGCCGCGCGGACGCTGTGCGGCTGCCAGCCGGTCGCCTTTTCGAGGGCCGGTAGAGTCGTGCCGTTCTTATGGCCGAGATGTTTGAGGATGGTACCGAGCTTCGTAGAGCCCGGTTTCGCCTGTGCGGTTTTGAGTGTTTGGGTGGTCATATCTGCCTCCTTCGGTGGCACCTGCAAGATGCGGGCGCTTGCACCACCCCGACCCGGCGAAGCTCAACACCTTGCCGGGCGGGCGGTGATCGGAGGTATATTTGTGTCCGTTCCGCCGAGACCAGTACCGCTCTGTTGGCAGCGGAAGTCCAGCCGAAGATCGATATAATTAACAGCATTCATTCATCGTAATCGACTAAGCGCCGACGCCCGCCGATAAGGTAGACATTTACTTCGGCCTCTCGCTGGTGGTGGTCGAAGTACCAGAGCAGCTGGCTAAACGCGTCGACCATGTCGTCGTGTTTGCCCCCGGGGAACGCGAGTAATTGATTCAGGAATTCTGCAAGCCATGGGGCATCGACCGGCAAGAACACCCGCCCCGCTTCGACCATAGCTGCAACTTGTTCCGCTCGCGTCAGTTTGTCGCCCTTCGGCGGGTACGGAATCAGATTCAGGTTTTCCTTGCCCATCAGGTCCTGGAGAAGGGAAAGGCCAGTCGAAGCCTTCTCGATAAGAATGCGTTCAGCCCCCTCCTTCTTAGCGAGCTCGACTACCTTCTTTTTGAGGTCCGGATATTCCCATCTGCCCCAGGTTACATCCAAAACACACAGCAGAGAGCCTTGTATGCCGAAAGTCACACAAACGGAGTAGCTGTTGCCGTCTCCGATTTGGCTCGCCGTATCCCAACTCTGCCAGACACGCTCGATTTTCGATTCACAAACCGGCGCTATGTAAGTCTTAAACCAATCCTTCTTGAAGACGACCCCACCCGGCGGTACCGGACGCTGAAGGTACTGAGCCGAGAAGGCCGCGCTGCCAAGGATTTCCCGGCGCTTATTCAGGTTTTCCAAATCGCAATGCTCGGGGTGCAATACGTCACCCACCTTACGGACGTACACGACCCCATCGTCGATATCGATTTCCTGATCTTCTTGGGCAATCGCCGGCAGGTCGAGCACGGTCCAGTCGTCAAGGTCCATGACGTGCCCGACAAGATCGTCCATGTGGACGCGCTGCATCACGATGATGATAACGTCGTTCATGGGATCGTTCAGGCGCGAATAGACCGTGTTCCGAAACCAGTCGTTCACTTTCTTCCGCTCGGCCTCCGACATCGCATCGCCGGCTTTGATGGGATCGTCGATGACGATGAAACCTCCGCCTTTGCCCGTCAGCGTACCGCCAACGGACGCCGAGATGATGCGGCCGCCCTTAGTGTTGACCGTTTCCGTCTCCGTGTTCTTCGTTTTGCTGATCCGGTTCCCCGGAAACGCCTTCTTGTAAAAGGCTGTCTGCATCAACTTGCGTCGCTCGTTGGCAAAAGTGATGGCGAGGTCCTCCGAATAACTCGCGCAGACGATGCGTGCATGCGGCCGCTTCCCCAGCAGCCAGCAAACAAAGGCAATCGACGAACAGAGCGATTTCAGGTGCCGGGGCGGCAAAGTGATGATCAACCGTTTGGTCTTACCCAGATAGCAAAGAGCCAACTGGTAGCAGATCGCATCGACGTGCCGGCTATCCTTGAAAGCTTGCCCCGGGTTGAGGATTTCGAAGGTCTTGATCAAAAAGGCCTTCAGGTCCTCTCGAACCATAGCGATGATTTCGTCGTGATCATTTTCCATTTTTCTTCCCCTTCTTTTCGGCCTTGGCCAATACCTTTTGTTCGAAACGCTCCAAGATCGCCTTATCAGCATCGGTGAAATCTTCGATTTCTTCGATCGGGTCTTCGCCCGGTAGCAGCCTGTAGATCATGTTCGCGAGGACCGTCGCGGCCCTGGCATCTCCTTGCACTGCCCGCGCGGTCATGGCTTTCAGCATGGCCCGCTGTTTGGAGACCTTCAGGAACTTGCCTTGCTCCTTGATCTGGATCTTCTCGAGAAGTTCCTCCTCGAGTTCGGTCTTGAAGTTCTTGGCCCCCTTCGGTCGCCCCTTCGGATTACCGCTCTGGCCGGGCTTGAACTGCCCGGACTTCGGCGGCTTGCCGTAACCCACCTCGTAATCCTTCTTACCCATCTCACGCCTCCCCGTCGGCGGGCGCCGCCAGCAGCAACTTGCCGGCGCGCATGTCCCCAATTTGAGCGAACGTCAGGCCCGTTTCGGCGTGCACAGCTTCGCCGCCGGTATAGGCCTGCCAACGGCGAACGATGACATCGACGTATTTCGGGTCGAGTTCCATGCCGACACAGCGGCGGCCGGTCATCTCGCAAGCGATCACGGTCGTGCCCGAACCCAAAAACGGATCCAGGATCAAACCGCCCCGTTTGGAGGCATCCTTGATCGCATCTGCGATCATCTCCGCCGGCTTGACGGTCGGGTGTAGGGCTAGATCGGTGCGGCGATCTTTGGTGCCGGTGGAGCAACCGTCGTATTCCCAAACATTCGTCCGATTGCGGCCGAACGAGCCCAACTTCACATTGTTGATGTGCGGGCCTGGGCCGTTGCGGAATACCAGAACCAGCTCGTGGCGAGAGCGATAGAACGAGCCCATACCGCCGTTCGATTTGACCCAAACGCAGAGGTTAAGCTGAGCGTCGTAGAACTTGTGGCATACCCGCTCCAGAACATTGAGATGCCGCCAGTCGATGAAGTGGTAGTGAACGGATCCCGGCTCTGAATAGGCGACAACGTTCTTGATGTAATCCGTAAGGAACGCCTCGAACTCGGTCTCGGACATCTCGCCGGATGCCATCACGAACTCGCCGTGCTTCACCTTTCCGAGCCCGCTGACATTTCCGGCCACACGTACGTTGTAAGGCGGATCCGATATCATCATCTGCGCCCGACGCCCACGCATGAGAGCCGCGTAGCACGTACTGTCGCGAGCATCGCCGCAGTAGACCGCGTGCTCGTCTAGCAACCACAGATCACCCAGCATGGAAACGATCTCTTGCTCCGCTGCTGGCACGTCGTCGGCTCCATTTTCAGCTACCGGCTCGAAGAATTCTTCGATGACCATATCGATCTCGGCGGCTTCGAAGCCGGTCATTTCGACGTCGTAGTCGATCTCGATCAGGTCCTGGAATTCGCGGGCGAGTGCCTCGCGGTCCCACTCGCCCAGCTCGGCGAGCCGGTTATCTGCGATGCGAAGTGCCCGCACCTGTTCCGACGTCAGGTGCGTGACCTGGATCGTCGGCACCTTGGTGTATCCGAGACCGTTCGCCGCGGCCATGCGCAGATGGCCAGCGACAACGTTGCACTCTCCGTCGATCAAGACCGGCATCAGGAAACCGAACTCGCGGAGCATGCGCTCCATCGTCCGGCGCTGACGCTTCGAGTGTTTACGCGCGTGACGGCGATAACCCTTTAAGGCATCGATCGGCACATAGCGAACAGCATCGACCAGTTCTTGGTCGACGTACATCGTCATGTTGTGGGATTTGTCGGGAAGGTCTTGTTCGTTTTCGTTCGTAGCCACGTCTCACTCCTTAACCAACATGACCTGTCGACTAAAGAGACAGGTCGCCTAAGACACCGGCAGAACCAAAGTTCTGCCTCGTCTCGAGCGACCTCCGTGTTGCTACGAGAAAATCTAACGCGCTAAATGTGGAGTAATCGAAGAGGTTTTTCAACGAAATATTGATACTTTGCGCTGGATCCCCATTTTTCGAGCCTGCTTCAAGGAGTTAAGAAACAGCGCCCGAATGGTGGAACGCTGCTATCGCTTGAGTATCGTCGCACATACCGCCGCCATATCGGCAAAGGAGCCGTACTGCCCTGCATTGGACGCTACGATACAGCGCAGGATATCCATTTCCGGAACGCCCGTATCCTTGCGCATAACGACCAAAGCGCTACCCGCTCTTCTATATGTATCGTCATTAATCGGCTCGCCGAAGGCGATGAGCGCCTTATCCAGGCGATACTTGATATCTCTTTGCGATAAGCGGCCCTCGAACGCCTGCTCCATTTGACCCAGTGCCGTTGTTGCGGTTTCGACGTGAGCCGGAGGAGGCGTGGCAACACTCTTCGCCGCCGCCGGAATGGGCATCGTCGTTTTTCGGCTATCGGGCTCGTCGTCATTTCCGAAAATCGAGACGATGATCGGCAGAAAAATGAGAAACACGACGATACGACGCAGCGTTCTCCAACCGTGTTTCTTCAATCTGCGCTTTGAGACGGCTACATCCCAACCCTTCGCGAGCGGTTCGCCGCAGTTCGGGCAACTTCGCGCGTTAATCGATATCTCTTTGCTACAGGCCGGGCATTCTTCGAGCGCCATGGGCGCCTCCTCTCGCATAGGACAGTTACAATCTGTGTTTGAGACCGAATAAGACGGTGTGGCTGCTGAAGCCCGCGGTGAACGAAACGCCGTCGTCTTCCATATCGGCTGCGAGGGCATTGAAATACCGGTACCCAACATCGAATGACGTATTAGACGTCAGTGGCGTGCTAATCCCCGCACCTAGCTGCCATGCGAAGGCGAAAGCAGCGTCGTCCGTCGGATCGCTGCCGCCCTTCTCGTCCAGTCCGTTGAGCGAAATCCGCGAGATGCCGACACCACCCATGACATAGGGCGAGAAACCGCTTCGGTCTCCGAATACGTAAGCTCCATTGGCCATCAGCGAGAGAGCAGAGACACTCCCTTCGACGTCTTCGGTGCTGACGCTGATGCCGGAGAACACGCCCGTGCCAGTTAATGTCAGTTTATTGATGTCAGCCGATTGATAGGACAGTTCCGCCTCTAGACTGAGGCCGGACCCAAGGTCTACGCCAACGGCGCCGGATCCGTAGAGACTTAGGAGGTCGAACGACGGCGTCAGCGTTGCAAAGTCCGCCTCGTAGTCCTCGTCCATGACAAAAGCGTTGCCGAGATGCCCGGCGATATAAACGCCCGAGGAACCCGTGCTGGCGCCGGACGCATACTCACGAATACGTCGCTCGTCGAATTCGGGACTGCGGGCAACCTCAGTGCCCGGCATATAGGTTGCATCAGAGCGATAGCCCCTTTGCGGCAGGGTTCCGCCCTGGGGCCGGCTCTCCAATGGATAAGTAGGTGCGACTTGTGCTGCATCGTAAGCTTGGAGCGATCTCGCGAGGTTCGGATTCCCATGCTCGGACCTCAACCAGTCATCGATAGAAAGCGATTGAGCTACGGCTAACGACGGCCCTGTGAAACCCACCGAGGTGACTATCAAGCCGATGGCTATTGACGCCGATCCTCGCATAACGGGTGTCGGCGCACGCAAAGCTGGACATATTTTCTCCATAAGACGTCCCCGCGTCATGGAGGCCAGAGCCCGCAGCGCGCCCGCTGCAAGATAGCTTCATTGACCTGGTGATCGGGGAGTTAGTAAGCCGTCGATAGGCGGCCCCTGTGACCTTTAGACCGGGGTCCTGGACATACGTCACAGGCTCCCCGACCGCAGAGGTCAAGGGTGGTTTATGCGGTTCCACCGAACCGCTATCGACGGGGTTACTAAGCCCCAGAGCCGTGCGTCTCGGCTCCGGGTACGACACTAATCGAACGCGTCTTAATATAAAGTGAAATGTGGAGAGCCCACATGGATTTGCACGTCGGCAGCTTGACGACCTATAGTCGCATTCCTCGTTCGCTCACCTCTATAAGCTTATAGCGTTTCGAGAGAATGCTTAAGCCTCACGAACAAATGACCTGCCCCCACGAGGTGGTCCAGCGCCTATGAGAGAGTCCGACGCGGGTTTATGCCCTGCTGTGCAGGCTGGAGCGTAGCGTAAGCCTGGACAGCAGGGCGTGGCAAGATGGCCTCTGGGGCCGGCGGTCGGTAGCCGAGCGAGCTATGCGGTCGGATGGTGTTGTAATGTTGCCGCCAACGTTCGATGAGCACCTTGGCCTCTTTCAACGTGTAAAAGATTTCCGTGTTGAGCAATTCGTCCCTGAGCTTGCCGTTGAACGACTCGTTGTAGCCGTTCTCCCAGGGACTGCCGGGTTCGATGAACAACGTCTTCACGCCGATCCGGCCCAGCCATTCACGCACGGCAATGGCCGTGAACTCGGCGCCGTTGTCGGACCGGATATGGTCCGGCGGGCCGTGCCGGACGAATAGATCGGCGATGCACTCGAGCACGCTTTGGCTATTCAGCTTGCGATCCACATGAATGGCTAGGCACCGGCGCGTGAACTCGTCGATCACCGTCAGCATGCGGAACGCCCGGCCATCGTGGGTTCGATCCATGACGAAGTCGTAGGACCAGACGTGGTTCGGCCAAGCCGCCCGCAGACGAATGCATGATCCATCGTTGAGCCACAGACGGCCCCGCTTCGGTTGTTTGCTGGGAACCCTGAGCCCCTCCCGCCGCCAGATACGCTGAACCCGCTTGGCGTTCACATGCCAGCCCTCGACGCGAAGGAGAGCCGTGATCCGGCGATAGCCATACCGGCCATACTGGCTGGCCAAGCGGATGATGTCCGCCGTCAGGGCACTGTCATCCGGACGGCCTTGCGGGCGCTTCCTCTGTGTCGAGCGATGATGACCGATCACGGCACAAGCGCGCCGCTCGGACACCTTCAACCTGGATTGCAGATGATCGACACAGGCGCGGCGGCGGGCGGGGCTCAGTAGTTTCCCTCGATGGCCTCTTTGAGAATCAGCTTGTCCAACGTCAGATCAGACACGGCCTTGCGCAGGCGGGCGTTCTCCCGCTCCAGATCCTTCAGGCGCCGAGCCTGGTCGACCTTCATGCCACCGTATTCTCGGCGCCAGCGGTAGTAACTTTGCTCGGATACGCCGAGCCGGCGGCAGATCGGGCCGACCTTCTCTCCCTGCGCCAGGCCAACTTCGGCCTCGCGCAGCATGCCGATGATTTGTTCCGGGGTATAGCGTTTGCGGCTCATTCGTTCCTCCTTCTCAAAGGTCAGAATGCGCCGAAATCTCTTAAAAACTCCGGACCACTTTTAGGGTTTCAGGTCAGGATTTCGAACGGTAATTTTAAGAATTCTTCAAATGACACTTCATCACCTCTGTGAGCAATAGTGTCACGGTATCGCCGCGCTTTCTACTCATGGCGATATGGCGATGTAGAATTGCTGCGGGAACGGTCAGACTGATCCAGGCCTAACGATTTCTACTTGTTGCTATGCCAACTTACTGAAAAGCCATCCCGTGACCAGTAGTATGTGAGCATCAGAACAACGGCCATCGTTAAGATGGCAAATGCGATTGCGATGCCTTTAAACACATAGATCGGATCGCCGGAGGCTACGGCAACAAACAACAGTAGGGCGATGCACCAAAGGAATGACATGAGTCTCCGAGCGATTTGTCCCCCGCCGGTTAAGGCGAGGAAGATCAGGATCAAGAGCCCAACGATCAACCAGTGCATTTCAAATTCCTATCAACGTTTGCGCCTATCTCGCACGTCATCGATCCCGATCCTCGCTCTGTCCCGAAAGGCTGCGTATGCCGTTCCAGTGTAGCGGGTCACGACATGGCGATATCGTTCGTCTGCGATATCGAGACAACCTTGTTTAAGCGCCAAGTCCGCGATCTTGAAGTTGGTTTGGGCCGCGTAGTTCATTGCGGTATTGAAGCTGCTGAGATCGGCCTCCTGGCTGTAGNTCTCACGGCTCTGATATTGCCGCCAAACTTCGTCGGACAAAGCTTCCATTGATCCAATTGCGTTCGCCGCATTTCCCCAAAGGGGTGAGCCACAATCTTTGCGGTTTTGGCTCAAAGCCTTCTCTGCGTTCAACACCGTTTCCATATATCGCGCCAGCCGCGAGGTGCGCTCGTCTATAGCCCTTACCTGCCTGTCTCTCGCCTTGTTAATTTCGGCGAGCTTCTTGCTCAAAGCCGGATCGTTGGCTTTGTCCCGTTCGACGAAGCGGTTCGTCAGAAGGGAGCGATGAACAAAGCCTGTCTCGCCAGCTAGAGCGATATCGGAGGAATTCATCACTTTGAAAACGTAAACCCAATCGGCTGTCGCATCTTTGACAGCTACCGCGTCACCTTTCATCAATATGCCCTTGACCGTGGCCTGTGTGTTCGGCTCTGCGCGGAGATTGATGTGGTTCTTCGTGGCGTATTGAATGATTGAAGGATTGGGTTCGGAATTGGAGGCCAGTGCGGAACCTGCGAGTGACAAGGAAAACCAAAGCACCAATGCTGTTACCGCCGCTCCCGAAAGGTGGGTTTGAATTTTCAACGAATGGCTCCCCCCTGACCAGAGCCAGAGCTTGCGGTACGCCTACCGCAAGATGACTTGGCTTAACCCTGGTGATCGGGGAGTTGGAAAAACCGCGCTAACACGGCCCCTGTGACCTTTAGGCGGAGAGCCCTGGACATACGTCACAGGCTCCCCGACCGCAGAGGTCAAGGGTGGTTATTCGGTCCCACCGGACCGGTTAGCGTGGGGTTTCCAAGCCCCAGAGCGATGCGTCTTCGCTCCGAGGGGTAGAGTAAACAATTGAAACTTAGTCAGAAAGCCTAATCGCCAGTTAGGCGTTAGCCTCGACTCGGCCGTGACCCTGAAAATCCGCGATAGACATCGCTGGAAAATTGGTGCGGTTTTCCGGCCAACCCAAGCATAGTGGGGTCTGGCACCTCAGCCTCGGTTTTCCGCATTCTGCGCATCATGGGGCTGTAGTATCTGGGGCTTCCTGGCTATTGCAGATCGCAAGTTAAGGAAACTGCTTTCATCATTGCAGATTTGGCTATCGGACTCTGCCGACTTGATAAATCTGCAATTCAAGCGTCGGTTCATAGGGAAGCTATGGACATAAGGCAGTTTGGTCATCTCCCCGCGATTTCGTAGGAGGTTCCTGCAAATCTGCGATAACTATTGGTCATTGCGGCTTAAAACCGAGTCCAGCCAATCAGCCGCATGTTCTTCGGTGTCAAATATCTCTGGAAGAAACCAATTCCATATCTCTTTCGGAAAGCGGGTTGTCGTTGGGTGGAGGCGATTTGTTCGCTCTTCCCGTGACACGGTGTTCGGTTTCCACTCCCCCCGCCCCGTGGGTGTTTTTACGCCGATACGGTTCAGTTCATCAGCGATAGCTTGCAGTGTGGAAACGCCGTTTCGTCGCAGGTGTTTGATGACGATGCTTACTTTGCGCGCCCGTGTTCGCGCTCGTATTCGCCGCCTCATTAGGCCGTCGTCGTTGGGCAAGTTCGATGGTGGCCGGCCATCCAATATGCGCCGCTGTTCTTGCTCTTCTTCCCAATCAACCTGTCTGAATAATTCTTGTCGGGCTAGACGTGCTAAATCGCTGTTAGACGCCTGCGGGTGAGATACGGTTTGAAGGTGTATAACCCTCAACCAGTCCTCGACAAATTGCGGGTCGCGGCTGAAACGATCAATGCTCGTTACGAGGAGGATCGCATTCTCCTGATAGGCTTGCTCAATCGCGGTCATGCGTCCTGATAGGGTCTCATCTTCCGCTTGGCCTACATCCCGAAACGAACCGATAACGTGTCCTCGGTTGTCGGATACAAACGACTCTAATCTTGAAGCTTGCTTTCTAAGCCTTTGCCGCCAACGCCTCCGTGTTGAGGCTCTGGCGTAGATTACATATTCCGGCGAGGCAAATACGTCCGCAGGCATTTGGGCCTCGAATACAATACAGGGCGCTGTAAGCGCCCGAAGAGACCTATACGAGAATACGGAAGGAGATTAGCTGACGTTTGCTATGTAATCTATTGGTTTATTAAGTCGTTTTACGTTTGGGTCCGCTTTTGCAAACGTTTGCAATATCGATAGATGATCTGACCATGCAGAATATATAGACATTACGATGCTTACAGTATACCACATATGGTGTATGTGTCAATAAAATAATTTATTATCAACAACTTATGGGAATGACATGGTCGCATGCCTGTTGCCTCTGGTACACTGACTTGGTACACTCCGGCGTCGGAAGGGAGATATAGATCGCAGAAATCTGCGGTTTTTCTTTGCTGGTTGGACGATCCCTCCCTGTCCGCCAATTTCAAAGGCCCCCTTGTGGGGCCTTTTCCCGTGGTGGCGACGGCGCCGCCGGGCTGTCTTAGCTGCAAGGAGGCCGAGCAGGCCATGGCGGAAACGCCCCCGAACAGGCAATCCAGGACCGCCGCGGCCCGCCGTCGGCCGACCGGTATCATGGGCTCGGTGATCAAGGTCTTCGAGGTCCTGGAGGTCTTCGAGCGCAAATGGCGGCCGCTCGGCGTGACCGAATTGGCGCGCGAGACGGGACAGCCGAAAAGCTCTCTCCATCGGGTGTTGACGACCCTGGTTCATGCCGGCGTGGTCGAACAGAACGAAGACGGACTTTATCATCCGACCCTGAAGCTCTGGCGGATCGGAAACCTGGCGCTGTCGGAAATCGATCTGGTGCAGGTCGCCCACCCGCGCCTGGAGGCCCTATGCAAGGCGGCGGACGAGACGGTCCACCTGGCGGTGTCCGAGCCCGGCGGCGGCGTGATTTATCTGTCGAAGGTGGAAAGTCCGCGCTCGATCCGCGTGCAGACGCAGGTCGGCCGGGTCAACCCGTCCTGGTGTACTTCGACCGGGCGCATGCTTCTGGCCCATGACCCGGAGATGCTGGAGCGGGTGCTCGCCCTGCCGAAGGCCCAGCATACGCCGCTGACCGAGACGGATCCGGATCGCCTGCGGGACATCGTCGCCAAGACCGGAGCCGAGGGAATTTCGATCCTCAAGGGCGAAAACCATCCGGAAATGGGCGGCATCTCGGCGGCGATCCGCGACCATACGGGAAAGGTCGTCGCGGCCGTCGGTCTGGGCATTCCGCTTTTCCGCTTGGACGATGCCTTGATCCAGCGCTGCGCGCCCCTGGTCCGGGCGGCCGCCGCCGATATCTCCCACGACCTCAATTACCGGCCCAACATCTCCGGCGCGTAAACCCGTTCGATTCGATGTCGCATTCCGCGTAATGGAATTGGTGCGTTGCAGCACATTTTAAGCGTGCCGAATGTGTTCCATATTGTAGAACATTTTGTTTTATTTTGTGCATATACTCCTGTGCAGACCCCATATTCCCTATGTTTTTTTTATATTTTTGTATTCCACAATACAGAAACACTTCACCTTGGTGGCGTGAAGTGTTAGCGTTTTGGTCATACCCGTGGAAACGGATGAAATTCCCGCTGGGCCCAACCCCCTGTGGGCCCGCAGGCGGCACCGCCCAAACCCCCCCGGGCGGTGCCGACTGAATAACCGGCCGGCGCGACGACGGCCCC
>NZRL01000205.1 GCA_002696205.1 Rhodospirillaceae bacterium
GTGCCGCAATCGCTGCGCGAAGGGTCCTACGGCCTGGGTGCCACCAAGTCGGAGACCATCCGCCAGGTGATCCTGCCGGCGGCGCTGCCGGGTATCGTCGGCTCGCTGCTGCTGGCCGTATCGCGCGCGATCGGTGAAACCATGATCGTCGTCATGGCCGCCGGCCTGGCCGCCAATCTGACGGCCAACCCCTTCGAAGCGGTGACCACCGTCACGGTGCAGATCGTCACCCTCCTGGTCGGCGACCAGGAGTTCGACAGCGCCAAGACGCTGGCCGCCTTCGCCCTCGGCCTCATCCTGTTCTGCGTCACGCTGGTGCTGAACATCATCGCCCTGACCATCGTCAACAAATATCGAGAGCAATATGACTGACGCGGCCACCACCATGAACGGCAACTCCGGCGGGGGTCTCGCGACCCGCAATTCCGGCGAGGCCGTGCGCAAGAGCCTGAAGCGCCGCTACGCGGCCGAGAAACGGTTCCAAATGTACGGCATCCTGGCGATCGTCTTCGCCATCTGCATGCTGGGCCTGTTGTTCACGACCATCATCGGCAAGGCGGTGCCTGCCTTTACCCAGACGATGATCAACCTGGAAGTCACGTTGTACCCGCAGGACATCGATCCCGACGGCACGCGCGACCCGCAGGTTCTGTCGCGGGCCAATTACCGCACGGTCATCCGCCAGGCTTTCTTCGACCTGTTCCCGGACGTCACCTCGCGCCGCGACAAACGTCAGTTGTTCGAAATGATCAGCCCCGGCGCCGTGTTCGAAATCCGCGACCGGGTCCTCAAGAACCCGGACCTGATCGGCGAACGCCTGACCATTCAGATGCCGCTGTCGGACGATATCGACCAGTTGAACAAGGGCCAGATCGACCGCAACCTGCCCGAGGCCGAACGCCGCGTGAAGGACAAGCAGATCGCCTGGTTCGAACGGCTGGAAAACCGGGGCCTGGTGGAAACGGTATTCAACACCACCTTCTTCACCGCCGGCGACAGCCGCGAACCGGAACTGGCGGGTATCCGCGGGGCCGCCATGGGCTCGCTGTTCACCATGCTGGTGACGCTGCTGGTGTCCTTCCCGCTTGCCGTTTCGGCGGCGATCTATCTGGAAGAATTCGCCCCGGTCAACAAATGGACCCAGACCATCGAGGTCAACATCAACAACCTGGCGGCGGTTCCGTCCATTGTGTTCGGCCTGCTGGGCCTGGCGGTGTTCATCAACTTCTTCGGCATGCCGCGCTCGGCCCCCGTGGTCGGCGGCCTGGTGCTCGCCTTGATGACCCTGCCGACGATCATCATCGCCGCCCGCTCGGCCTTGAAATCGGTGCCGCCGTCGATCCGCGAGGCTGCTTACGGTCTCGGCGCCTCGCCGCTGCAGGTCATCACCCACCACGTCCTGCCGCTCGCCATGCCGGGCATCCTGACCGGCACGATCATCGGCATGGCCCAGGCGCTGGGCGAAACGGCGCCGCTTCTGATGATCGGCATGGTCGCCTTCATCGTCGACATTCCGCAGGGCCCACTGGACCCGTCCACGGTTCTGCCGGTGCAAATCTACATCTGGGCCGATTCTCCGGAACGCGCCTTCGTCGAACGGACCTCGGCGGCCATCTGCGTGCTGCTGGCCTTCTTGGTCTTCATGAACGTGAGCGCGGTTTTCCTGCGCAAACGTTTCGAAAGAAAATGGTAAGGATGGCATAGCCATGAATCAGAGCATTTCCCAGGACACGACCGGAGCGACCCCCGTGACCCAGAGCGACGCCGCCCCCGGCATCAAGATCAAGGCCCAGGAAGTCAAAGTCTTCTACGGCGAGAAACAGGCCCTGTTCGATGTCGACCTGGACATCAACGAAAACGAGGTCACCTCGCTGATCGGCCCGTCGGGCTGCGGCAAGTCGACCTTCCTGCGGTCGCTGAACCGCATGAACGACACCATCGACATCTGCCGCGTCGAAGGCCGCATCGCGCTGGACGGTGAAGACATCTACGACAAGAACGTCGATGTCGTGCACCTGCGGGCCCGGGTCGGCATGGTGTTCCAGAAACCGAACCCCTTCCCCAAGTCGATCTTCGACAACGTCGCCTACGGCCCGCGCATCCACGGCCTGGTCGACAACAAGGCCGACCTGGACGCGATCGTCCAGACGTCGCTTGAGAAAGCCGGCCTGTGGAACGAGGTCAAGGACCGCCTGGATCAGCCGGGCACGGGTCTTTCGGGCGGTCAGCAGCAGCGTCTATGCATCGCCCGCGCCGTCGCCGTTTCGCCCGAGGTGATCCTGATGGACGAGCCCTGCTCGGCCCTGGACCCCATCGCCACGGCGAAGATCGAGGAACTGATCGACGAGTTGCGGTCCAATTTCACCATCGTCATCGTCACCCACTCGATGCAGCAGGCCGCCCGCGTGTCGCAGAAAACCGCATTTTTCCACCTGGGGTATCTGGTCGAGGTCGACGAGACGGAAAAGATGTTCACCAACCCGTCCGACGAACGCACCCAGGGCTACATCACCGGCCGCTTCGGCTGAGCCGACCCAACGGCGAGCCATCGGGAGAAAGTTACAAATGAATACGGAACATATCGTCAAATCCTTCGACGAAGACCTCAAGAAGCTGGACAACACCATCGCCGAGATGGGCGGTCTGGCCGAGGTTCAATTGGCCGACGCGATCGAAGCCTTGATCAAGCGGGATACCGAACTGGCCGACCGCGTGATCGCCGGCGACAAAAAGATCGACATGCTCGAGGCCGACATGGACACCCATGCGACCACGACCCTGGCCCTGCGTCAGCCGATGGCCGACGACCTGCGGGTCACCATCACGGCGCTGCGCACGGCGAGCCTGATCGAACGTATCGGCGACTACGCCAAGAACATCGCCAAACGCTCGGTGGTGCTGTCCCAGTCGCCGCCCCTGGGCCCGGCCAAAAGCATCAACCGCATGGCGACCCTGGTTCAGGGCATGATCAAGGATGTCCTGGACGCCTATGTCGCGCGCGACGTGGACAAGGCCGAGGCCGTTCGTGCCCGCGACGCCGACGCCGACCTGCTGCACACCAGCCTGTTCCGGGAAATCCTGACCTACATGATGGAAGACCCGCGGACCATCACGTCCTGCACGCATCTGCTGTTCGTCGCCAAGAATCTGGAACGCATCGGCGACCACGCCACCAACATCGCAGAAAACGTGTATTATCTGGTCAACGGCGAGCCTCCGGTGGACGAACGCGAAAAAAGCGATGCGTCGAGCTTCACCGTCGTCGAGCATGAAGCGGAATAGTTCCGGGACATGGGGATCATGAGCAAGAACATCCTCATTGTGGAGGACGACCCGTCGCTGGCGGAACTCGTGCGCTACAATCTGTCGAAGGAAGGCTTCAACGCGGTCGTCGTCGGCGACGGCGAGACCGCCGTCGTCGCGGTCGAGGAAGAAGACCCCTCGCTGGTCATTCTCGATTGGATGCTGCCCAACCTGTCGGGCATCGAGGTCTGCCGCCAATTGCGCCGCAAGCCCGAGAACAAGGGCCTGCCGATCATCATGCTGACGGCGCGGGGCGAGGAAGCAGACCGCATCCGCGGCCTGGATTCCGGCGCCGACGACTATGTGGTCAAGCCGTTCTCGCCCAACGAGCTGATCGCCCGGGTCCGCGCCGTGCTGCGCCGGGCCCATCCGGAACGGGTCGATGACGTCCTGAGCTATGCCGACCTGACCATGGACCTGGAGGAACACCGGGTTTACCGGGGGGACGAACTGGTCCGCCTGGGCCCGACGGAATTCCGCCTGCTGCGGGTCTTCCTGGAAAAGCCGGGGCGGGTCTATTCCCGCGAACAGCTTCTCGACCGTGTCTGGGGCCGCGACATTTACGTCGAATCGCGGACCGTGGACGTTCATATCCGGCGCCTGCGCAAGGCGTTGAACACCGAAGGCCGCCCGGACCTGATCCGAACCGTCCGTTCGGCCGGCTACGCCCTGGATTCGTCACCCGATTGACGCCTGACCGGCGGGGCGGCCCCGGCCGACCCGAACCGGGCGCCCGCCAGGTCTTCCTCCGCGCTTTCAAGTTTTCGTTATAAGGCATTGAGGTAGAGACCTGATTAACCTTCTCGTCCTATCATGCGGACGGGAAGACGATGGTAAGTCCGCAATTCAAATTCGCGCAGCTTCTGCTGGCGCTTCGACGCGTGATCCGCAACGACCACCTGGTCTTGATGGTCCTGGCGCTGGTTGTCGGCTGCGCGTCGGGCGCCGCGGTCGTCCTTTTCCGCGAAGCCATCGACCTGGTCCAGATGGCGGTCTACGGCACCGACCACGACCGCCTGTCCATGCACGTCGCGCGCCTGCCCTGGTGGCAGGTCCTGCTGGCGCCGGCCGCAGGCGGCCTGGTCGTCGGCCTGTTCATCTATTTCTTCCTGCCGGGCCGGCGATCCCAGGGGGTCGCCGACGTGATCGAGGCCGAACAGATCCACGGCGGTTGGATGTCGTCCCGCGTCGGGCTCCTGTCGGCGATCGCCAGCGCGCTGTCCATCGGAGCCGGCGCCTCGGTCGGGCGGGAAGGCCCCGCCGTTCACTTGGGCGCATCGCTGGGCGCCTGGCTGGCCCGGCGCCTGCACCTGACCCGGTCCCTGAACCGCACGCTGCTGGGCTGCGGCGTGGCGGCGGCGGTCGCGGGGTCGTTCAACGCGCCGCTGGCCGGGGCCTTGTTCGCCAACGAAGTCGTCATCGGGCATTACGCGTTGAAGGCCTTCGCGCCGGTCGTCGTCGCGTCCGTCGCGGGAACCGCGATCTCACGCTACTACTTCGGCGATTTTCCGGCCTTCGCCCTGGTCAATAATCCGCTCGCCTCGTTCTGGGAGTTTCCGGCCTTCGTCGGGTTGGGCGTCGCCTGCGCGGTCTGCGCCATCCTGCTGATGCATTCCATCGTCGTCGCGACGGAGTTGTCGAAACGCACGCCGATCCCGTCCTGGACCAAACCGGCGGTCGCGGGCCTGGCGATCGGCGCCATGGCCTTGGTGATGCCGCAGGTCCTGGGCGTCGGTTACGGCGTGACCGAGGACGCCATGCTGCACGTCTACGGCTTCGGCACCTTGCTGATCATTCTGGCGGCCAAGATCATCGCCACGGCGATATCGTTGGGCTGGGGCTTTTCCGGCGGCGTGTTCTCGCCGGCCCTGGTGGTCGGCGCGGTCTGCGGCGGGGCCTACGGCATCGTCGCGACCAGCATCTTCCCCGACCTGTCCGCGGGCGTGCCCGCATATACCGTTGTCGGCATGGGCGCGGTCGCGGCGGCGGTCCTGGGGGCGCCGATCTCGACCACCCTGATCATCTTCGAGATGACGTCCGATTACACCCTGACCCTGGCGGTCATGGTCGCCGTCGTCGTGGCGTCCGAGTTCTCCCATCATTTCTACGACCGGTCGTTTTTTGTCCGCCAGCTTCGCGAACGGGGCATGGACCTGAAGCAAGGCATCGAATCGGAAGTGATGCAGACCATCGCCATCAACGCGGTGATGCGCAGCAATCTGTCGACCGTCAAGATGAGTACGGATCTGGAAACCCTGCGCCATCTCCTACAGGATTCGTCCGTCGGCGAATTGTTCGTGGTGCGCGACAATGGTGAATTGCACGGCACCATCACGTTGTCCGATCTCAGCGATTTCGCCTTCGACCACGACCTGGACGGCCTGGTCAACGCCAGCGACGTGGCCCGGCCCCATCCGCCCATGCTGTCCCGGCATGACGATATCGGGGCGGCGGTCCAGTTGATGGACCGATCCGGGGAAAGCATCATTCCCGTGACCGAAAGCGATCTGGACCGGACCCTGGTGGGTGCGGTCACCCATGACGACGTGATGACCGAATTCAATCGGGTCCTGATGGAACGCCGCCGCGAGGAACTGGGGCACGAATAGGCGCTTATTCCGCCGGGCGAAAAGGACCGGTTTATGGGCTGCCTCGCGATGGCATCCCGGGCGCGACCGGTTTATAAGTCGGTATGTCCGATTCCTCCCAATTCGTTCCGGCGCCGCCACCGCCGCCATCTTCCGTCGCGGCGCCCGCACCCTATCTGCAGGGCCTCAACGAGACCCAATCCGAGGCCGTGCAGGCCGTCGACGGCCCGGTTCTGGTGCTGGCCGGTGCCGGCACGGGCAAGACCCGCGTTCTGACCACGCGCCTCGCCCATATCCTGATGCAGCGCAAGGCGCGGCCTTGGGAAGTCCTCGCCGTGACCTTTACCAACAAGGCGGCGCGCGAGATGAAGGAACGGGTCGGCAACCTGGTCGGCGCGCCGGTCGAAGGATGGTGGGTCGGCACCTTCCATGCCATCGGGGCGCGGATATTGCGGGCCAACGCCGAACTGGTCGGCCGCCAGCCCAATTTCACGATCCTCGACGCCGACGATCAGGTCCGCCTGGTCAAACAGCACCTGTCGGCCATGGAAATCGACGAGAAACGCTGGCCGCCGCGCGTCGTTTCGGGCGCCATCCAGCGCTTCAAGGACCGCGGCCTGACGCCGGACAAACTGCCGGAAGAGGACGCCCAGGCGCTGTGCGACGGGCGCGGCCTGGAAATCTATCAGGCCTATCAGGACCGGCTGGAGGCGCTGAACGCCTGCGATTTCGGCGATCTGCTGCTGCTTTGCCTGGAGCTGTTCCAGAACAACGCCCAGGTCCTGGCCAAGTACCAGAGCCAGTTCCGCTACATCATGGTCGACGAATACCAGGACACCAACGTGGCGCAATACCTGTGGCTGCGCCTGCTGGCCCAATCGCACAAGAACATCTGCTGCGTCGGCGACGACGACCAATCGATCTATTCCTGGCGCGGCGCCGAGGTCGGCAACATCCTGCGGTTCGAGAAGGATTTTCCGGGCGCCACGGTGGTGCGGCTGGAACGCAATTACCGGTCGACCTCGCATATCCTGGCCGCCGCCTCGGGCCTGATCGCCCATAACGACGGGCGCCTGGGCAAGACGCTCTGGACCGAAGAAAACGACGGCGATCCGGTCATCGTGCGCGGGGTCTGGGACGGCGACGAGGAAGCCCGCGTGATCGGCGACGAAATCGAAAGCCTGCACGGCTCCGGTCACAAGCTGAACGAGATCGCGGTCCTGGTCCGCGCCGGGTTCCAGACCCGCGAGTTTGAAGAACGCCTGATCACGCTGGGCGTGCCCTACCGCGTGGTCGGCGGCCAACGGTTCTACGAACGCCAGGAAATCCGCGACGCCATCGCCTATCTGCGGGTCATCGCGCAACCGGCCGACGACCTTGCGTTCGAGCGCATCTTCAACCTGCCCAAGCGCGGCCTGGGTGACGCCACGCTGCAGGCCATGCATCTGCATGCCCGGTCGCGGGGCCTCGCGTTGACCGCCGCCGCGCGGGAACTTTGCGGCACCGACGAGCTGAAGCCCAAGGCCCGGCAAACCCTGACCCAATTGCTGGACGATTTCGACCGTTGGCGGGCCCTGGTTTCGGTCACCGACCATATCGACGTGGTCAAGACCGTGCTGGACGAAAGCGGCTACACCGACATGTGGCGCGACTCGAAAGCGCCGGAGGCCCAGGGGCGGCTGGAGAACCTTAAGGAAATGGTCGTGGCGTTGGAGGATTTCGACAATCTGGCCGGGTTCCTGGAACACGTCAGCCTGGTCATGGAGAACGAGGAAAACGCGACCGACGACAAGGTCTCCTTGATGACGCTCCACGGCGCCAAGGGCCTGGAATTCGAGACCGTGTTCCTGCCCGGCTGGGAAGAAGGCCTGTTCCCCCACCAGCGCGCCCTGGACGAAGGGGGCCTGCCGGCGTTGGAGGAAGAACGCCGCCTCGCCTATGTCGGGTTGACCCGGGCACGCAAGCGCGCCGCCGTTTCCTTCGCCGCCAACCGGCGGGTCTACGGCCAATGGCAGACGGCCCTGCCGTCGCGCTTCGTCGACGAACTGCCCGCCGCCAATATCGACCGCCAGCAGGAACAGGGCCTTTATACCGGCAACGGCTACGGCGGGTT